>CAUTUU010000035.1:0-21640 GCA_963541545.1 uncultured bacterium
TTAAAATTTACTTACTTAGTTTAGTCCTAAAAATTGGATTTGTCAACTTTTTACTAACATTGAAAGCGTTTAATGAAAATTATTTACAATTTTACTATTTTTGAGCTTATTATATAGAAAACTTTGGAAAAAACTTGTAATAACTCCGACCATTATCCAGGTCTTTCTGAAAAATAATGAAAAAATCCGAGATGAAATCTCGGATGAAATTTGATATATTTTTTAACCTAATGCTCTTTTAGTTAAGTAGGATTAATCTGAAAGCTTTCGTCTCCTGCACGCTTATTAAGCACGCACTGTGACGCTGGTTCCATCTTCTTTATAAAGATTGATAAGACCTTCTTTGAGAGCTCGAACCATGTCTCCTGCTTGAACTGGTTGAGGCACCTTAATGGTCAATAGTTCCATTGGATTTGGTGCGCGGTCGATTTTATTTCCTTTGGCATCGTGTAAATCTTCGATATACGTTTCAAAATGACGGAAACCTGGGCCATAAAACTCAACTTGGTCGCCTTCGTTAATCACGTTCCGTTGACGAATAGTTGCTGTTTGTGTCGCATCATCATAAGAAACCACTTCAGCGACAAACTTATACTCAGGAATTTTACGGCGAGCACCAAATAACTGCTCATTCTCAGACGGTGTACCGTAGTAGAAACCTGTTGCTAATTCACGTTGGGCAACCTTCCACATCTCATCTACCAAGTCCTGTTTGATAGCTTCAAATTTTTCTGGACTTTCTAGATAAGCATCCACAGCCGCCTTGTAGCAGTTTGTTACTGTTGAAACATAGTGAATAGACTTCATACGTCCTTCAATCTTGAGACTATCTACACCGTTTTCAATCATATCTGGGATATGGTCAATCATAGACATATCAACGGCTGACATTGAAAATTCTTCTGGAATCTCTCCCTTAAGGCTCTTACGTTCTTTCCCGAATGGCATATCGTAAAGGTCGTATTTCCAACGGCAAGACTGAGAGCAACCACCACGGTTAGCATCACGCATACTCATGTGGTTTGAAAGTGTACAACGACCAGAGTAAGAAATACACATAGCTCCGTGGACAAAGGCTTCAATCTCAACATCTGTACGCTTGCGGATTTCAGCTAATTCTTCCATAGAAACCTCACGCGCCAAAACGACACGAGTCAAGCCCAATTCTTTCCAGAACTCAAGTGTTTCATAGTTAGTGGCACTTGCTTGGGTAGAGAGGTGAATTTCAAGACCTGGTGCTTCTGTCGCTGCAATCATGATTAAGGCAGGATCAGACACAATTACTGCAGCGATTCCGATATCACGTAACTTACGGAACCACTCACCAGCACCAGCTTCATTTCCTTCGTGCATAACCATGTTGGCAGCCACATAGACCTTAGCTCCGTACTTAGCCGCAAACTGGACACCTTCTTCCATCTGTTCAAAGGTAAAGTTTCCGGCACGGCTACGAAGACCATAGGCCTGACCACCGATAAAGACAGCATCTGCCCCATACTGAACAGCTACCTTTAGCTTCTCTAAAGTCCCTGCAGGTGATAAAACCTCAGGACGTTTTAATGTTTTTGTCATGTTTTCTCCTATTTGCAATATAAAAGTTTGACGTTTTTCCTTCTCATTTTATAGTAAATAAGGGATAAAATCAAGCCTAGACAGATTGTTTTGACAATTCTAATCTTTTATCAGTTGAAACAAGTAGTCAAAAGCCAGATAAAGTAAAAACCAGTACCCAAAGATACTGGCTAACTAAACTACATGGAATAAGCTAGTCCTTAAATGACTATTCCCACTCAATTAAAAATTTCATAGGTTTAGTGCCAGAAAACCTTGATTTATTAAGGTTTACAATGCCTTTTAAATATATTTGGCGGGATTTCTGGCGGGGTTATCTTTTTAGGTTTTGATTCCCGTTGAATTGAATTTTTGTTTTTGGAGCTGTATGTATGGATATATTCCCACTCATTATTTCAGCAATAGATTCGTCAGCTCCACGCCAAAGGTGTGAGTAATGTTTCAAAGTAATTTCTGGGCTAGAATGACCTAACCTTTTCGACAAAATCAAGACAGATACATTAAACTCGTTTATCAAATAAGAAGCGTTACTATGACGAAGTCCTTTACCCTGTATTCGCTTTACATTAGCTAGTTCAGAATATCGTTGAATAATTCTAGCTAGTGTAGATTTTATCATTGGAAGGCTATCATATGTAAATATAAAATCAGTTTCATTGCCTAAACCAATTTCTTTCTGTCTGTCTTTCCAACGCTTTAAAATAGAAATCGTATCATCATCTAGGGAAATAATACGTTTGCCATCACTTGTTTTGGTATAGGCATTTCTTTGCCAGTTTTTCCTTGATTTTAGAATAAGCATATGATGAACACGCATACGCTTTTTATCGAAATCAATATCATTCCACCAAAGTGCCATTCCTTCATTTACTCGAATACCTGTCATGAAAAAAGTCCAAAGCATAACGAAATTAAGATGTTCATAAAAATCATCAAGACAGATTTGAGCAATAACACGCTCAAATTCTACTTTAGTCCAGTATGGAACGATAGCCTTTCCTTTCGGAATAGCTTTGGCTTTCTTAGAGATATTAGTTTCCAAATAACCCATTTCTACAGCATAATCAAGAGACTTTCTAAACATACCAAAGATTAGACTAGCGTAGGCTTGAGAGTAGCCAGAACCGTTTTCGTCTTTGCTTGACAGTAACCATATCCGATAGTTTTGAATATCTTCAATAGTCAAATCACGTAGTGTCTTGTTATAAAATCGTTCAGCAATCTTTTCAAGATTTTTGATTCTGACAGCATAAGTACTTTCTTCCACATACGATTTATAATATGGTATATAACAATCTAAAATAAACTGCTTGACAGTCATATTGTAATTAGCGTAAGTATGAGCTTTGTGATACTCTCGTTTTACCCGAGTCAATTCTAAATACGCCTCTCTGGCAGTAGAAAAAGGCTTACCGTTGCTATCTTTTCTACTTTTCTTTCTAATACGTTTACCACTGATTCTATCAATGCCTAGCTCTGTTTCATAGAAATATTTTCCTTTCGTATCAACAAACACACCGCTATAACGTGTTTTTGCCATTTGTTATTCCTCATCTAGTTTTACACCGATAAGGTTTTCTACCCTTTCCCGTGGGACTAGTCCAAGTCTACGGTTATTGTAGAATGGTATACCTTTATTATACACCAAATCCTGCTTTACCGCTTGAATAATACTAATTGCAGTATGTTTCTTATATCCTAGTTTTATCAAGTCGTCTTTACTAATCAATGGTTTCATACGCTTACTATTCCCTTCTGATTTTTATTCTTGTATCAGTTGATTTTTGAATAATCTCCCCATTGTCATCTATTGATAGATTGTAAATCGCAATATCTTCTTTGTACTCAAGATTATCTAAATGACCTACTGAAAAACTGGGGGTTAATCCCTCAAAATAATTTCTTTCTAAATTTTCATAGCTTACTATCGGTTTTATTAAACCACGAGATGAAAAATATTTTGGCTGTTTATATCCACTTGGAATAGCTAGTAAATCTTTTGTGATATATTTTGTAATGTAGTTAGCAACTTTTTCAGAAGAATCGATTTTTGTAACGGTACTAAATCCTAATTGATATGAATCAACATTATAGACTTGCTTGCCATTCTTTTTTATCAATCGACCAGTTTTAGTATTTCTTGCTTTTGTTAATTTTGGACTAAAACTGCCTGTTACTCCATGAAAATGAAGCCGTCCATTTTTGTGTAATTCTGGTATGAAAATGTAGTGAAATTTTCCATATTTTTCACGCTGAGCTTTGAGCCAAGTGCGTATTTTCTTTTTTACGATTAAATAATCATGGGAATTGATTTTTTCGTCGTTAAAAGTTAATGTCCAAAATAAATCGAAATCATTGCACAGCATGTAGTGACGAATACGCCTTTTTATCCTATTGGCTTGCTGATAGAGTTCTTTTTCACTTGGACTTTTAGAAGTATTAGATACTGTAGTATCGGTTTCTCCTAGTCTTCTAAATTTTGCTTTTCGATAGTATATGACCTCGAAAGTATTTGGATTATATTGAATTATTTTTGTGTTATATAATTCTCTAGTCATTAGTCCTCCGCTTATCATGCCTGCATGTCAAGTAGCAGGCTAATATACACATCTAGCGAGTCCCGGCTTGCTTATGGGCAAGCCGGCTCACTAGATAGTTAGTTCATTCTATCTGCTTTCTTGGAATAGTTTGAAAGTCCCTTATTTTATTTTTGAAATCTATTGAATCTAAATCAAAATACGGAGTCTCAAAATATTTTATTCCGTTTGTTTTAGGAGTTAAAATATATCCTTTTCCAACTCCTCCTCTGTACTCCGCCAAAAGGTCTATTTTCTCTTTACCTATGACACTGTAAAACGTTTCTTCTGATATGCTTGATTCACTTCCTAAAATAATTCTTGTCTGGCACTGTTCGGTTACTGCACGTGGTAAATCAGAAGCAAGGAGCTTTTGGCTTGCAAGAACAAGCAATCCCTGTCCAGAAGCCCGTGATTTTAAGGCAAGTATTTTTAGTAGTCTAACCATTTCTTTTTGTTGCGCTGATGTTCCACATTCCAAAGCTGCCAGCACTTCATCAAAAATTAAATAATGTGCAGGTAAAGAAAAATGTTTGTACGTGGTCCCAAAATCAACTGAAGAAAATGCGAAATATCGCTTATATCTATCTTCCATTTCAAATACTATTTGTTCTAGAAGTAGAATAATCTCTTCCGCATTACGTGCGACAGGAATACCTAGATTTTCAAATGTCGCACCTAAAGAGGTTTGTTTAGCGTCAATTAAACTTATAGAATGACCTTGTTTAATTAGTAACCCAGCTAGTGTGGCTAGATAAAGTGACTTCCCAGCACCACTAGGAGCTATTATAATCTGCTGATTAGCCTCACTAGCTATATCAAAACAAATATTATCATAAAGTTTTATTGGCTTATAATTGATATAATAATCTTCATCTGCTATCTTGAATAGTTCACTAACAGTATATCTTGGATTTGATTTTCCATATTTTATAACAACGTAACTATTTTGCACAGTTGATTCCAAGATATTCCAGTCCTCGTTAGTAGCTTGAATAAGAAATTCGGTCAACCGCCTTGTTATTTCTTTTACTTGCTGAATATTAGGAATTGTCCCTGAAGGATTGAGTTCAATTATAATCCTTTCATTTTCTTTATAAAATTTCCATTCAACTGTTTTTATCTGTATTTTATTAGAGGGAAGTTGAATTAGGTCTAAACGTTCTGTTGCAAGTCTAAGAATGCTTAAAAATCTGTACTTCCATATAGGAGAATAAGTAGAAAATAAGAATTTTACTACAATATACCATATAAAAATAGCTAACAGAACAGAAGATATAACAATACTTATCTTGTAGATAGTGCTTAATAAAGGAAAATGTGATGAAAGAAAGGTAATAATAACAGATATTAGGAACACCTTTAACAGTTTCTTAATAAGAGAGTACTGCCTTTCTTTACGGCTTTCTATAGTTTCTGAAACAGATAAGTAAGTAGGGGTATATTCACGACAATCATATTTACTAAGTTTCCTTTTTATTTTAGATACTATCATGATTTAGCACCCGATAACTTTATTTCTGAAATAATGAGTTTGAATTCTCGGTACGCACCACCATTTCGACCATCAGATACCCATTTTAACGCTAATAATGCTCCTTCTAAATCTATTGTTTTAGCAATGATTAACTCATTATTAATTTTTTTTAAAAAAGATTCATCGTTGTATATCTCAATAGTGAAAGGTTTTATGCTACTTAAATCTCCTTCAATCTCTTGTAGTGCCTGTACAATTTCGGGCTGCAGAGCCAATAAAACTTTTTTACTTATTGTTCCATCAATGACTTCATTTTTTTCATTACGTTTAGGAACATCTCTACATTCAATAACAAAAGCACTAGTAGGAATATGTTCTACATTGGACGTACCAATTAGTAGATTTTTCAAGCTTGGTGAGTTAAAACTCACTTTTCCAATATTATTTTCCATTTTGTTACCTCTTTATCTTTGTGCGCACACTAGATTAATTTTATCAAGCAGTTCATGACCTCCTTGACAGTCATATTGTCTCATTTTTAATTAGTTAAAATGTGGGGATAAAAATTTTTTGACAACAAAAAAATCCCCACACGAAGTGGGGAAAATATGCTATACAGTACTAAATAAAAATTGTATCATTTACTATAAATTAAACTTTCGAGTGTTAGTTTATCTATTATTGGTAATAAAATATACTTTGCTAATAAATCTAACTTTTCTGGAAGTTTCTGGTAGCTAAGATAAGATTCCTTATTTTTATGTGATAGTGTGACAGAGTCTTTTTTTCTAAATAAAAATACTGAATGATTTTCTAAAATTTCTATAGTATCAAACTGATTATAGGTAAAATCAATAAATTTATCTTTTAATTCATTGTAAGAAGAACTTGCTAAAGGAAAATGTTGTTGAAAGTATTCTTTGATATCTCCTGTATTTGTTAGTGATAAATTCAATAAGTGCTTAGAATATTCTGGTATTCCTTGAATATCAAGAATCATTTCAATAAAGAAATCTTCTAAATATTCGTCTATATCACGGCCCCATAATACTTCATTCTCATCATTAAAATAATGTTCTTCATTAACAAAGTAATTCAATACACTTGGAGTGATTAAATAGGGATTGTTCCTACTTAAATCAGATAAATTGGAGTAATTTAATATTTTCCCAATAAGTTTTTCATCTGAATGTAAATCGATATGTCTTTTGAGTTTTAAATCTTTGTATTTCTTTTGGATTCTTTGTGAACATTTTTTAAAAATAAAATGACATGAGTTAGGAAATTTTTGCTTACATAAATTATTGAATTGCTTACTTGACATATATTTAAACTTCTTCTATATCATCTGGAATATAAGTAATTACATCATACACATTGCAGTTCAAAATAAAACATAGGGTATCTAATGTAGCTGTAGTTATTGGTTTTCCTTTTTTCATTCTATGTATTGTATTGCTGGATAGACCGTGGTGAAAAATTAATTCGTATTCTGTTTTTCCTTGTTTAAATAAGGTTTCGTAGAAGGGTTTGTATGAAATCATCGTTCTCATCTCTTTTCTATATAGATAATTTCATTTTATCTCTATTAATTTATTGACTATACTCAATAAATTGACTATAATTAGAGGGAGAGTCATTGATTGGAGGATTTTATATTGAAACTTGAAGATTTTCAGACTTTTCCATTTAAAAGTGTGCAAGAATATATTTCAGACAAAGAAAAAGCAATAAAATTCAGTTTCTTATTGCAAGGAGATGAGCCTGACCGTTCTGAATTAATAAAATTAATATATAAAGATGTTTTTGGATGGTATGATGATAAAGTACATAGTGGCGATACTCTTATAACATATCGTACAGCAATTTTTCGAAAATTTTATGGAAAATCATATAGTAACTTATCAAGAGATAAACAACACGAGATTCTTAATATTATAAAATTATATACTGAACATGACGATGATTTTCCTTTCGAATTTGAACTTGATAGTAAAGAAAAAAAAGTTTATCAGATTTGTAACAATTATCAAATAGGAAATTTTGGAATTTTCCCAAAAGGAAGGATAAATCCTAAAAGAGCACAGTCTCCATATAATGATTATTTTGACCTTGCTTTATCAGTAATATGGGATTTATATGATGGTACATTGACTCCAGACGATGAGTTTAAAAAAGCAATTTTAGATGAGAAAGAATATTTTGACCAATTTAAAGATTTTGAGACATTTCTATCTGAGAATTTCCTAACTGTATTTTTTGATGATGACGGATATTTAATTCGATTATCTGAAATTGATAATTTTGAGGAATATGTAAGAATTAGTAATCAAATTATTTATACTAGAGGACTTGCCATTCTAATCTACCTTCAATCAAGGTATGATGATAATAGTGAAGTGCCCACCCAACAACTTGAAGAAAAGAAAACAGTTCCTAAACCAACTACCAAAGAGATGGCACATCGAACTCTGGAAATTGCAGAAGAAGAAATAGATAAAATTTCTAAACTTGATGAACATTTTAATGAACTTGAGGTTAATCTTCATAAAGTAAAATTTGAAGCTACAAAAAAACGAATACACGGTGCTATTGTTCTTTTCTTGCTCGTTGTATCACTATTCTTTTATACTTCAGAAATTCTCATATTCATTTGGATTTTATCTGTAATACTATATGTAGCAGATAAAATCAGAATTATTAAAGAGAAAATAAAATACGATAAAATGCTAAATACGACTCAGGAAAAATATAGAGAAGAAAAGAAAAAATTATTATCTACTTTGCGAAAAGAGTACTATTCCATTCCAACTGAATTTAGAACATACAATCATGTCTCAGGTATACGATATTTTTTGAACGCTGATATTGCATCAAATTTGCAACAAGCTATTCACTATTATTCAAATGAATACAATTCTAAAAGAATGCAAGACCAAATTTATAGCTTACATCATTCAAACACAATATTACAAGATAGAATTAAGGAGCTCGAATTAGAAAGAGAGCTGGAAAAATACTAATCAAAAAGGAGAATACTACAATGACAAAATTTAATTTACAATCAAATCAAATTTATAGTGAATTAAGTAAGTTTGAGATAGAAGAAATACTGTATAATGCTACAAAACAATTGAACGGTAGTGTTGAACGGCAAAGTTCTGAAGAAATTTCATACTCTGGACAGGGAAATTTTTTTGATTACATGAAGCACCCAGGTTTAAGTAGATATACATGTTGGCAAGTCTTAGTTACTATATCAGATTTAGGGGATAAACGAAAAGTTGAGCTAACTGCAGTCGGAGAAAGTCCGATTAGTTACCTACTCAATAATTTTCTATCATTCATTACTTTTGATACCTTATTCCAAGGTCATCGTAATCTTAATTTTGGCATATCAAAAGAAAAGGCTAAATATCTTTCTAATTTGTTGTAGAAGATAATTTATATACAAAAAACTCTCTTAGTACATATTCACACTAAGAGAGTTTTTTGTAATCTATTTGCCAAGTTTGGCGGGAAAATTGGCGGGGTAACTTTTCTAAAAAGATAAATTTATACCATTCTAACTTCTAGAAACCAGATAGAATCGGTGTAAAACATTCATTTTTGCTTTCTATATTATTCCCACTCAACTGTTGCAGGTGGTTTACTTGTAATATCGTAGACGATACGGTTAACATGATCCACTTCATTTACGATACGCACAGAAATCTTTTGAAGAACTTCCCAAGGAATTTTGGCAAAGTCAGCAGTCATACCATCGATAGAGGTGATGGCACGAATGGCGATTGTGTAGTCGTACGTGCGACCGTCACCCATAACCCCAACTGAACGAACACCTGTATTAACTGTGAAGTATTGCCAGATATCGCGATCAAGACCAGCTTTAGCAATTTCCTCACGAAGGATAGCATCTGACTCACGAACAGTTTCTAGTTTCTCTTCAGTGATTTCACCCATAACACGGATAGCAAGACCTGGTCCTGGGAATGGTTGGCGCCATACGATATGGTCTGGCATACCAAGCTCTGTACCAAGAGCACGAACTTCGTCCTTGTAAAGAGTGTTGAGTGGTTCAATCAATTCAAACTGCATGTCTTCTGGAAGACCACCAACGTTGTGGTGTGACTTGATAGTTTGGGCCGTATCCGTACCAGACTCGATAACGTCTGTGTAAAGAGTTCCTTGAGCAAGGAATTTCACATCTTTGAGCTTGCTTGCTTCGTCATCAAAGACATAGACAAACTCGTTACCGATGATTTTACGTTTTTGCTCAGGGTCAGAAACACCGGCAAGTTTGTCAAGGAAACGTTTGGCAGCGTCTGCTTTGATGATATTCAAACCAAATTTACCACCAAGCATGTCCATAACTTGATCCGCTTCTCCTTTACGAAGAAGACCGTGATCCACGAAGATACAGATCAATTGATCGCCAATTGCTTTTTGAAGAAGAACACCGACAACTGAAGAGTCAACTCCACCTGATAGACCGAGAAGAACACGTTTATCACCGACTGTTTCACGGATTTTTTGAATTTGCATGTCGATGAAGTTATCCATTGACCAGTCGCCTTTAGCTTTACAGATGTTAAGGGCAAAGTTGCGAAGGATATCATTTCCGTATACAGAATGACGAACTTCTGGGTGGAATTGGATACCGTAAATGTGTTTATCTGGGTTTTCAATGGCTGCATAAGGGCAGTCAGCTGATGTTCCAGTACGAACAAAGTCAGCAGGAATTTCAGTAACTGCATCACCGTGGCTCATCAATACAGTCTGTTCATCAGGTGTTGATTCAAAAAGCGCTGATGGTGTGTGAGTAAGAGTTGATTGACCATATTCACGATTTCCAGCATCACCTGCAGGGACAACTTTTCCTCCAAGTTTATGGGTCAATAACTGCATACCGTAGCAGATCCCCAAAATAGGAATTCCCAATTCGAAGATTTCTGGGTCAATATCGAATGAACCATCTTCGTATACAGAGTTTGGTCCACCTGAAAGGATAATTCCCACAGGATTGATTTCACGAACTTCAGCAGCTGAAATTTTATGGCTTTTTAGTTCTGAAAACACACCAATCTCACGGATACGGCGTGAAATCAGCTGGTTGTACTGGCTACCATAGTCCAATACGATGATTTTTTCTACATCTTGCAAATCAGTTGAAATGTTGCTCATCTTTTTCCTTTCTCAAAAGAAATATCTTTTTTCAATATTCTATCACAAATAAGGGCGAATTACCAACTAAACAAGGCGAAGTTTGACTTTTTCTAGTTTATTGGGGTACAATAGAGAAAAGATAGAAATGAAGTGAAAAATATGCTACCTGCTTATATGAAAATCCACGATCAGATTAAAAAGGATATTGACGAACATCGTTGGGCCATTGGTGAGAGACTTCCCAGTGAACGAGATTTAGCAGAACAGTTTGAGGTCAGTCGCATGACCCTCCGCCAAGCCGTATCTCTATTAGTCGAAGAAGGTGTTTTAGAGCGTCGTGTAGGAAGCGGCACCTTTGTTTCCAGTACACGTGTACAAGAAAAGATGCGAGGGACAACTAGTTTTACTGAAATTGTTAAGTCCCAAGGCAAAGTTCCCTCTAGCCAGCTCATTTCCTACAGAAAAACTATTCCCAACGAGCAGGAGGTTGCTAAACTAGGAATTTCTCCAACGGAGAATATTATCCGAATGGAGCGTGTCCGCTATGCTGATCAAGTTCCTCTAGTTTATGAAGTTGCTTCTATTCCTGAAAAATTCATTAAGGATTTTAAAAAAGAAGAAATCACCAGTCATTTCTTCCAAACCCTGCAAAAACATGGCTACCGCATTGGTAAATCACAGCAGACCATCTATGCTCGTCTCGCTAAAGAAAAGATTGCCCACTATTTGGAAGTTGAAAAAGGGCATGCTATTCTTGGTTTGACTCAGGTTTCCTACTTAGAAGACGGGACAGCTTTTGAATACGTAAAAAGTCAGTATGTAGGCGAACGATTTGAATTTTATCTTGAAAACAATTAATACTCTTCGAAAATCTCTTCAAACCACGTCAACGTCGCCTTGCCGTAGGTATGGTTACTGACTTCGTCAGTTCTATCCACAACCTCAAAACAGTGTTTTGAGCTGACTTCGTCAGTTCTATCTGCAACCTCAAAGCAGTGCTTTGAGCAACCTACGGCTAGTTTGCTCTTTGATTTTCATTGAGTATAAAATACTACATAAAACCTCTCTGTCACAGACAAAGAGGCTTTTTTATTTTTCTAAGAGTAAATCTTTCAAAGAAATCAGAGTTACAGCAACTAATATCATTGCCATTCCAAGAAAATCAATGGGATAAAATTGTTCATTCATAATCAGGAAGGCAAAGAAAACCGCTGAAATTGGCTCAATTGAAGCCAACAAACTTGACTTGACCGGTCCAATCAGACTAGCTCCTTTAAGGAAGGCTGTATAGGCAAAGACAGTCCCGATAAGGATAATACCTGCGAAAGCCAGAAGAAAATCAAAACTAGTTGGGATAGTAGCCTGTAGAACTCCTGTAAAAGGAAGGGCGACCAAACCTGCTATAACCATTCCCACACCAATGACCAAACTGCTCCCCCACTTCTTAATCAAGGCTATGGGCAAAATAATATAAAGGGCGTAAGTCCATGCAGAAAAGAGACCCCAGAATAGGCCAGAAGGTGTAATGGATAACTGGTCCAGTTGTCCATGAGTTGCGATAAGGAAGGTGCCCCCAATGGCTAATATGATAGAAATAATCTCTGCCAAGGTCGGTGCCACCTTATCCTTGATACAGCTATAAATCAAAATTCCAACAGGACAAACATACTGAAGGACCGTTGCTGTTCCTGCATTGGTTTCCTGAATTGCAGAAAGATAAGCAAATTGGTTGAGGAAGAGGCCAATCAGTGCAAAAATAAGAAGAGACAGCAAACTCTTTCTATCCTTTAAAAAGGCCAGCATTTTATCCTTTGCAGTAGCATAAGCCAAGAACATGAGAATCCCACCAGCGACTAAAAGACGCAAATTGGTCAAGACTAGAGCCGAAATTCCGTGTGCCATCAGGTATTGGCCACTCGTTCCTGACAAGCCCCAAGCAATACCAGCTACAACTGTTAGTAAAGTCCCTTTTAAAATGTTTGACATGTCTCTCCTTACTCTTCTTTGCGAATCAAGTCCATCACCTGATTACGGTCTAAAATCCACTGGGCCCGCTCATCCTTTTCATAGGTACGATTCGATAGGAAAATGACCGCTTCTTGCTTCTGACGATTCCACATGATAAAGGTACCTGTATAGCCCGTATGGTCTAGCCAATCTCCTTCTAAATTCCATGCCAAAGAACGTTCCTTGTCATCCAAAGGAGAAAAATTTTGACTCAAATCTCTAGCAAAATCGTCCTCTAAATAGTGTTCTAAAAATATTTGTAAATCCTTCACAGTCGAAAACAAACCAGCACTACCAGCATGTCTACCAAGGAGACGAGCCTTGGGATCATGCACGATGCCAGCCTCTACACCTCTGACTGTTGGAACAGCAAGCTCAACAGGGCCAAATTGGGTTTCCGTCATTCTCCAAGGATTAAAAACTTGCTCCTGTAAAATCACATCCAAATCTTGATTAAAAATTATTTCCAAAATAAAGCCCAACAGCAAAAAATGAACATCCGAATAAAGAAAGGCTGGCTGATTTCGTCTGTTGAGATGAAACATGGCTTCCTTTAATTCTGAAGCTGTTAAAAGGTCTCGATTGGGAATAAAAGGATCAAGGTCTGTAGCGTGAGTTAAGAGCTGACGAATAGTGATATCTTGATAATCACTCTCAGCTAAAAAATCTGTTACTGGTCTGTCAATATCTAATTGACCTTTTTCCCACAAGAAGGTAAAAACAGTGCCAACCCCAACAACCTTGCTAACACTAGCTAGGTCATAAACCAGTCCTGCCTCAGTATCCAAGCCATGCTCTGGGTCACTCTGAACTAAATAGAACTCCGTCCATTGATGGTCCTTAAAATACGCAAAAGAGGCTCCGGGATAGATCCCTGCCTCGATTTGTTCTTCTATTTTTTTAATAATCTTGGTCCACTTCATACTTCTTCAAACCACAATTCAACATTATTTCTATCTTTACCAAGGAAGAATTTTTCAGACTTAGGAATAAAATATTCAGTAGACTCAAATTTCTGGCGCAGACTTGCTATATCTAGTTCATTGACCAGGAGCTTGAGCATAGACAAGTCCCAAGTAACCGTATTTTCCACAGTCAAATCCTGCCCCTGAGCTGGGATAAAATCAAGTGATTCCCTAACTTCAGATAGTTCCAAAAAACTATCTACATCCGTTGGGAGGTGTAATTCCATAGAAATCTCAAATTTACTTAAAGAAATTGATTCCAAATCTGTTTGAAATTCAGGTTTTTCTTCTACTTCTACTAGACTTGCTCTGTCATCTTCTGCATGAATCAAAATCAAATCATTTTCTGGTGAGAAAACTTCAAAAGCGTAGCCATTTTGACCTTTATATAATCGATGAATCGAATCTGTTTTAGATAAGAGTCCTTCGACTTCCAAGGGATTTTCCACCTTGACAATCAATCTAGCAAGTTTTTTTCGTCCCTCTACCTTACGAGTACGCATACTCGGCGCTTCTTCTAAAACCAGCTTTTCAAGACCTGTTTGATCACCTAGTGATAGAAAGGCTGACTCTTCTAATAAGGCCTTCATTCCAAGGGTTTCAATATAAAAAGTTTCATTTAATTTTCTATTATTAACTTTTAAAGTAGGAATAATCCGTACAATCTGATTTACATTCATAAATTCCTCCAACTCTTTTATTTTAAAGGATTTTAGAATTTTTTACAAGATATTATGCTCAAATTTACCAATTTTTCGTAAAAATTGCATCTAAAAAACCGAGGATTTCCTCGGTTTCAATTTCTTATAGATAAAGGAATTTGAAGATAGCTACTGCCGCAATTGCTGCTGCGATAGGTGCTACTACTGGTACCCAAGAATACCACCATTTTGAATCGCCTTTGTGCTCACCAAGTACTGATTTTGGAAGGAAAGCATGAAGGAGGCGTGGGCCAAAGTCACGGGCTGGGTTCAAGGCAGGTCCTGTAGGTCCACCAAGTGATGTTACCAAGGCCATAACGAGGAAACCAAGCGCCAAGTGAGCAATTCCAAGACCAGATGTCATAAATGGCGCTACTTGCTCTTTAGCTTGGTCAAGTGCTGCTGTTACTTGCTCTTGAGGAATTGTTTGACCTTGAGTAGTTGCTTGAGCAACCTGAGCATTAATAGCCGCTTGTGCTTTTGATACTAATTCAGCACCAAAGAAGTTTTTAGTCAATCCAAGAGCTGCAAAGAAAAGAACAAATGAACCAACAAACTCATTTACAAAACCATTAACAGTTGCTGCGAAATGTGATTCTTTTGTACCATTATCCAAACTTGAAATTGTTGAGAAAGTACCCAAGATATTGTTTGGATTTTCAGTTTTCAAGTAGTATGGGCGGTGTGTTGCCACAACCAAGGCTTGACCAAAGATAGCACCCAAAACTTGTGCAATGATGTAAGGCGCAACTTGTGCCCAAGGGAAAAGACCGCTGATTGCAAGTCCAAGAGTGAAGGCTGGGTTGATGTGGTTTCCAGATACGTTACCAAACATCAAGGCTGGGATCATAACCCCCATACCATAACCAACAGCGATAACGATCCAGCCACTTTGGTGACCTTTCGTACCTTTAAGTTCAACGTTAGCAACTGCACCATTACCAAGAATGATCAAAAGAGCAGTAGCCAAAAATTCAGTGGCATATTTAATTGCCCATGTGAAATCCATTTGATAGATTCTCCTTAAAATTTTTTAGACAATCCTTATTCTATCAATTTTTATATCTTTTAGCAACAGGTTTTCAAAAAGAATATATGAGAAAGCGGTTTTATTTCTTATAAAAAACAAAAGGATTAAGAAAGTTATTCTCCTTAATCCTATACTTCTTATTCTTGACGTTGTCCGAAATCTGCAATCATCTGATCCATTTCTTGTCGACTCGGAGTTGTCAGCATATAAAGGTAATCTCCTTGAAGTTCCGCGAAAGCTGCTGGCATGATTTTTTTCACCTTGAACTGCTGGCTATATTTAGCAAGCAAGTCCTCTTCTGAATAAACATAATGAGCATTTGCACGGCGAGAAGTAGCCAAACAATACTGAGGTTCAAACTCTGACACTGGGAACTCTTCTCCTGCGACAATCGCCGCATAGCCTCGGTAGAGGTCCAAGGAGTGGGCAAAGTTATAAACATCAATGGTAAAACCACCTGCAGGACGGTTATTGTACTCAATAGCGATATAATCGTCTCCTTCGCGGAAGAACTCAATATGGAAGAAACGTTCTTTCATACCAAATTCTTTGACAATGGCCTCCCCATACTTGCGTAGTTTAGGATCCATATCCTTGAGAACGTAATAGGAGTTGTCCATCTTGTAGATCATCAGATCAAGCGGTGTATAGGCGTAGTCAAAGGTTGTTGAGAAGACAATCTTTCCATCCTTGTCCACTAAACCATCAAAGGTACAAATTTCGCTAGAAGTGACAAATTTTTCAAAGAAATAAACAGTCGAATGGTCCCATTCTTGCTTGAAATGATGGATATCGTCTTCCGTCTCAAGCTTAAAGGTTGCTGCTGCTCCCACTCCATTATCAGGTTTGGCAATCATTGGAAGGCCGATTTCATTCACGGCTTGATCAACATCTGCTTCCGTTTTGATAACAGCTCCAGGTACCACAGGGACACCTGCTTTTTTGAAAAGTTTCTTCATCTCAGACTTAAACTTGGTCTTTTTGAGATCCTCTGGTTTGGCACCAAAAACATTGAATTGCTCTCTGAGTGTTGCGTCCAACTCAAGCCAATATTCATTGTGGGATTCGATGCGATCAATTGGGCCATGTTTATAAAAGAGAAAAGCAACTGCACGTTTGACTTCATCTATGTTCTCAAGATTGTCAACACGGAAATATTCGGTTAGGCTATTGCGTAAAGGCTCATCCAATTGCTCGTAAGGTTCCTGACCAATTCCCAAGACGGTGATGCCTTTATTGGCAAGTTCGATGGTAAACTGTTGAAAGTTTTGTGGATAGTAGGGAGAAATAACAAGGTAATTCATAGATAACTCCTTTTATAAATAGAGATTGCCGAGGAAATAAGGCATTTGTTTGCGCCACCATTCCCAGTCGTGAGAGACATCATGTCCCCATTCAGCAAACCAGGCCGGAATTTGTTTCTGGTCAAAGGCTTCTTTAAGCTTGTAAAAGGATGGCAGACCGTCTTGTTCCCAAGCACCAAGACCCGTACAAAGCACAATCTCCGCCTGACGGTAACGGTCAATAAACCAGCCGTCGTTTTGGTTCCAGATATAATCTACTGGCGAGTTTTGGTAAATTGCATCGTCATTGTAGTAATCTCCGACAAAGAAACGTGCGTCGTAAACACCACTGAGAGCAATCACCTTGGTAAAGACATCTGGATGCTGGAGGAAGAAATTGAGTGCATGGTAGGCGCCCATCGAGCAACCTGTCGTCATCATGCCATCAAACCAACCTGTCTTATGCTTGATAAAAGGAATGGCCTCCTCAATCACATAGCGTTCGTAGGCACGGTGCATCTCTGCTTGGTCATGACCGTTTTTCCAAGTGGCCAACCAGCTCTCACTGTCAACACTGGATAGGGTGAAGAACTGGACACGACCTTCCTCTATAAAGGAAGCACAGGCATCAATCATGCCAAAATCATAGTATTCATTGTGACTACCACCTGATGAAGCAAAGACCACAACTGGAATCCCAGCATGCCCATAACGGTTGAGGTACATTTCACGATTAAGATTGCCACTCCAGTGGCTAAGGTTTTCAATATGCATATTTTCTCCTTCCTTAACTTACCATTTCTCTGCAAAAAATCTCAGACAGTCTGGTAAATTTTCCGACCATGGAATCTCACTATGGATGGCACCAGACTGAACTTTCAAGACAAGATTGTCCAAATGAACTCCCCCTGCTATCAAATCATGGTAATAGCGAAGCGATGAATCGATATAGGCTTGTTTGATATTGCCAGCCATCAAGGTCTTGTCTGTATCATCCGCTTCTTCCGTTCCCACATAGATGAAGATGCGCTGGTCAGACGACAGTTGCTGGCGCTCTATATAGCGGTTAAAGGCTTCTTGGTGCAGCCAGTTAGCAGATGAAAAGACACCTAGACAACCAATTTGGTCTTGGTATTCCAAACCGATAAACTGGGTAATATTGCCTCCTAGTGAGGAACCAATCATGGCTGTATGCTGGCGGTCTGCTTTTGTACGATAAGTTTCATCGATAAAAGGCTTGACCACCTCCATGATAAACTCGGCATACTCCACACCCTTACCGCCAAATTGCTGCCCTGGGATAGGAGATTCTTGGAACTTCCAAGCCGCATATTCATTCATCCGCCCCATACCATCATTATCAATGGCTACGACAATCATGCGACTAATATCAGGATTACGCTTAATAGCTGGGATAATCTTCCATGAATGTCCAATGAAAGACTCCTTGCTATAAAAAACATTTTGCCCGTCATGAAAGTAAACAACAGGATAGGAACGATCCGTGTCTTTCTCATAATCTTTTGGAAGAAGAACACGTACACGGCGCTCCTTACCTGTATAAGGAACTTTAAGTTTGTGTTCTTTCATTTTTAGATAAAAGTAGGATTGATTCATTGTCAGAAAACTCTCTATATTCAAAATTTTATCTCATTATATCACAATTTAAGAAAAAAAGTCAGTTTTTCTTCCATTTTTTGGATTAAAAACTAACTTTTTCATTTAATTTTCTAAATTCTTTTGGATTTTCTGATTAGAGCAGATTGTCAATCAAGTCATCTACTTCATCTTTTTCAGCTTGCGGTGTGATTTCAGTAATCATGATTCCAGCCACTGCTCGCTCAACCAAGCCTTCAACATCCATGCGTGCTTCATATTGCTCTGCATTCTTAATTTTAGGATTGGTCTTAGGACGATCAGGTGCAAAAATCGTACAGCAGTCCTCAAAAGGCTGGATAGAAATGTCAAAGGTATCGATTGCCTGAGCGATGTCAATGATTTCCAACTTATCCATAGTAACCACAGGACGAATTACTGGAGTGCTGGTCACAGCGTTGATAGTCTGCATACTTTCCAAGGTCTGGCTGGCTACTTGACCAAGACTTTCCCCATTGATGATAACCAAACCATTTCGTACCTCACGAATACGATCGGTAATCCGCATCATAAAACGGCGTGTCAAGGTCATGAGGTAGGCTTCTGGTGCTTTAGCCTTAATTTCCTCTTGAATCTCTGTGAAAGGCACTTCGATAAACTGGATATTGCCCCCAAACTTGGTCAATTTACGAGTTAAATCTTGGGCTTTTTTAAGAGCCCCTGGACTAGTATATGGTGGGCTGGCAAAGTGAACTGCCTCAATATCTACCCCTCGTTTAAGAGCTAGATAACCCGCTACAGGTGAATCAATTCCGCCTGATAACATGAGCATGCCTTTACCAGAACTTCCCACAGGCAATCCTCCTGCTCCACGAAAGGTTTCATAGGAAATATAAGCCGCTTCCTCACGAATCTCAACCTGAAGATTAATATCTGGATTTTTCATCTGAGCTTTCACGTTTGGAATAGCCTTGAAAACAGCACTACCAAGAGTTTGATTGAGTTCACGACTATCAAGTTCAAAGGTGTGGTCGCTACGCTTACCAGTGATTTTAAAGGTCATCCCTTCCTTATAAGTTTCTTTCATAATCTCTTGGACAGCAGACTTAAGAACTTCCACAGACTTTTCGACTTTATAAACGGGAGAGAAGTTTTGAATTCCAAATACTTGTTTGAGGGATTCTGCTACTGCGGTGTAATCAGCTCCATTGAGGTAAGCGTGGGCACGGTCGCGATCTGCGGTTACCTTAACTTGGGGATAGATCGACAAAACGTCTGAAATATTATTACGAAGTTTATTGATGAAGCGCATACGATTTTTGTGTTTGGTTGACAATTCTCCATAGCGAATCATAATTTCTGAATACTGCATAAATGCTCCTATCTTACTTTTCTAGTTTGATTGTAAATTAATTTTAGCTTGGTCAAAAACTGCTCGACCTGACTCATATCATTTTCAAGGTCTAGGCTAAGACGCACAGCTGACTGGGCCTTATCTTTATCTACTCCCATGGCAATCAAAGTGCCTGCAGGTTTCCCAGCCTTGGACGAACAAGCAGAGGTCGTTGAGATGAAAATATCATAGTCTTCAAAAGCGTGAACGATGACTTCACCACGAACACCCTTGATTCCAAAAGTCAGGATATGAGGGGCAAAGTCTTCCTCATCTGAAAAGACAAATATATCCGGATAGTCCAAAAGTGCTTGACGAATCACTGCCTTCATCTGCTCAGTTTTGCTTGTAAAAATATCTAGCTTTTCCATAGATAAACGGAGAGCCTTGGCAGTCGCTGCAATCCCTGCCACATTTTCAGTTGTCGAACGATAATCTCGCTCCTGACCACCACCTGTTAAAAGAGGCGTAATCTTCTTGCCAGACTTGATATAGGCAAAGCCAATACCTCGAACCCCGTGGAACTTGTGACCAGAGAAGGTCGCAAAATCCACTCGTTCTGTCAGATACTTTTCAGTCGGAATTTTAGAAAGTGCCTGAACCGCATCAACGTGGAAAGAAATAGTTGGCTTGTCTGCCAAGAGTTCTGAAATAGCCTCAATAGGTTGGATCGAGCCAATTTCATTGTTCACAGCCATGACAGAAATTAGTATTGTATCAGGTCGTATCAAACCTGCTAGCGCCTCAACATCCACAAATCCTTCCTCATTAACCGGAGCAAAATCCACCTCAAAACCTTGAGATTTCAACCAGAGGGCTGATTCCTTAACTGCTGGATGTTCAATGGCTGATACGATGATGTGCTTGCCAAACTGGGCTTTTTCAAAGGCCACACCCTTGATAACCCAGTTATCTCCTTCTGTCCCACCAGAAGTAAAGAAGATTTCATCGCTTTTCTTACCGATTAAATCTGCAATCTGTTGGCGAGAAGCATCTAAAATTCGTGTTGCCTGGTCTCCCAAACGATGGAGACTAGATGGATTTCCTAAAATTTTTGAAGCGACCTGCATATAAGTTTCAAGGGCTTCAGGATAAGGCTTGGTCGTCGCTGAATTATCAAAGTAAATCATGTTTCTCACGCTTTCTAAAATAACTCCTTCTATTGTATCATGAAACGGAGCTTGCGACAAGAAAGGGCAATTCCTCTTTTTTTAAGATTTTTTTAAAGAAATGAGGTATAATAAATTTTAATTAAAGGAGAGAATGTATGTCTAATTATCGTAGAACTTCAAAACCAAAAACAGAACATATCAAAAAGGGCTTTACGGTCTTTCAAAAAACCGTTGCTACTATCGGTAGTATCCTTGGCTTAATTACCGCAAGTATCACTATCATGAACGCCTTGGATAATAACAAAAATACTAAAAAAGAACCTACGACAAGCCAGACGACAACAATTGTCAAAGAAATTCAAAAGGAAGCCCCTCAGGAAAATACTCGTCCCAATAAAGAAAATAACACTTCTCAAGAAAAAACACCGCAAGAAGAAACACCACAATCTAGCGTCAAGGAAGAGAAAAAAGAAGAGCAGAAAACAGCAACTCAAGACTCTACTACTCCTGCTCCAAGTAAACCTACCACTGAAAATGAAAAACAACCCAATACTCCAACTTCAGAAAATAATACTCAATGAAAATCAAAGAGCAAACTAGGAAGCTAGCCGTAGGCAGTACTTGAGTACGACAAGGCGAAGCTGACGTGGTTTGAATTTGATTTTCGAAGAGTATAAAAGTAATCAATAGCCAGTAAAATAGCTCCCTCCAAACTTGGAAAGAAGCTATTTTTTTATTGTTGCAATACTTTTCTTGGTTTGG
>CAUTUU010000036.1:0-20511 GCA_963541545.1 uncultured bacterium
TGTAAATCATATCCCGTTGAATATTCATACTTTCAGCATATTCTAGAGTCTGACGACGTGCCGAACGTCCAGCACTATCACTGGCATGCTGAGCCTTTTCGACTAGCCTTCGGTATTTACGACCTTTCAATACTTCCGGTTGAGTCATATCTTGAACCTGATAGTCTTTGTACTTTTTATGAACCCAAGATGGACCAAATTTCTTGATAACATCGTCCTCCAAGGATACAAAAAACTTACTCATGCCAGGATCTCCCTGACGGCCAGAACGACCACGAATTTGCAGGTCAATTCGTTGACTTTCCATCCGCTCAGTCCCAATAACAATCAAGCCACCAAGTTCTGCAACTCCCTTACCAAGCTTGATATCCGTACCACGCCCTGCCATAGAGGTAGCCACTGTCACAGCCCCCATCTGACCTGACTCGGAGATAATCTGAGCCTCACGCGCCGCATTATTAGCATTTAGGACATTATGGGCAATCCCTTCACGAAGCAAGAGTGACGAATAAAGCTGAGACATTTCAACCGAGCCAACAAAAACGAGTAGGGGATTTCCCTTAGCATGATATTCTTTGATGTACTCCAAGGACGCATACACTTTTTCAGGTAAAGTGACGTAGAGATTATCTGGATAGTCAATCCGTTGTCTAGGACGATTGGTTGGAATGCGCACTACCGACATATTGTAGGTTTCAATAAACTCTTTTTCTGCGACCTTACCTGTCCCTGTCATACCAGATATCTTATTGAACATTTTAAAAAGACTCTGATAGGTGATGGAAGCCATAGCCCTCGTTTCTGGAGATAATTTGACATGTTCCTTGGCTTCAATAGCCTGATGGAGACCTCCCTGTAGTTTAGTCATCTCCATTAGACGCCCTGTTCCCTTATCTACCAGTACCATTTCATTCCCACGAATAACATAATCTTTGTCTTTTGTAAAGAGTTTATGGGCTCGAATCGCATACACTAAATGGCGAGCAAAAACCGCATGTTCTTCCTTGTAAAAATGATCTATTCCTAAGAAGCTTTCAGCAGTTTTAGCCCCCTTGGTAGTGAGCCAAATCTCATCCTTCTCCTCTTTAAAGATATAGTCCTCCCCTTCTACCAAAGTCGTTACCAGCGTATCAATAATACCATAGTGGTTAGACTGAACCCGAGGGGCTCCTGCAATGATAAGAGGTGTCTGAGCGCTATCCAACAAGATATCATCAATCTCATCAATAATGACATAATCAAAAGGACGCAAAAATTTTCCTTCCTCATTTGAAGCCAGATTATCATTTAAATAATCAAAACCTAAATTACTATTAGTTGTATAGATGATATCTGATGCATAAATTCTTTTTTTCTCTTCTGACGTCAATTCCTCTTTTGGATCATCTGTAAAAGGTATCCCAATTGTCAAGCCTAAGAAGCGGTAAACTTGTCCCATCTCCTCGGCATCGCGTTTAGCTAGATAGTCATTGGTGGTAATCAGCATGGTTCCTTTACCTGTCAGTGCATTGAGATAAACAGGCATAGTAGCTGTCAAGGTTTTTCCCTCACCAGTATTCATCTCAGCAACATTTCCCTGATGGATAACTATTCCTCCCATAACTTGGACATCATAGGGAAACATGCCCAATACACGTTTATCCGCTTCACGAACAACTGCAAAAGCTTCCACTAGAAGATCATCTACCGTCTCTCCTTTAGCAAGACGTTGGCGAAACTCCACTGTTTTTGCCGCTAATTCTTGGTCTGATAGAGAGGACATCTTTCCTTGAAGGGCATTAATCTTTCTTAAAATCCTTTTAACTTTCCGAAGTTGGAAATCTTGAGATAAACCTTTAAACACGATTCGTCTCCTTAATAGAAAAAGAATAGAAATCTAAGGACTCAAAACCAGCACTTAGAAGGGAGACTTGATAGGTATAGGTGTCATCAGGATAGGTAAAATCAAAGACTTTCATTTTTTCAATTTTCTCTTCAATTACATCCCCATATCTATCAAAAAATGCAATCTTTGTATAGACTCCATTTATAGGATGGCATTCAAAATTCATGCATAATTGATAATTCCGTTTTCTTTTAAGTAAGGGAAGACTGGGCTGAGTTCTAAAGGCTTGATAGTTCACACTAGAAAACCAAGTTTTTAAGATTTCTCCTGATTTTACTAAAGGATTATAAATACCTATATGGTAATCTGAATGATGGGTAAGACTAGTTCCATACATAAATGTAGCTCCTACTGGTCCCCACTGAATATCTTGTCTTTGTTTAATAATCATTTATTACCTCTTCCAAAATCTGATTCCAAAATCATATGATAAAAATGTAGGAACCAAGCAACATTGGTATCTGTATCATCATTATGTCGTCCATCCGTACCTTTAGACAAAATCTTAGCCCCTGTATAACAAAGATGTTCGACTAACTGATCGTAGGCTTTGCTGTCCATATCTTCATCCTTCATATAGGACAAACCAAAAGTTGTCTGGGTGAAATCAGCCTTTTTAAAAGCATTCCAAAAACGTTGATCCAGATTTTCCATATGTTGGGGACTAACTCCGCCCGTCTGATGTCTCAGAACATCAAAACTGGTATTAAATACGCCTGGTGCCTCTAAACGCCCTCGTCTTGCAATAGTCCCTATATTAGCTAATGGCTTACCGACAATAACTGCACGCGGTTCAAAAGTGGCTGCATAATAGAGAGACGGAAAAGTTCCCATGGAAAGACCAGATAAAATCAAATCTTTAGATGTCAAACCAAGATAATCCAAATAGTATTGAATGGTTTCCTTAATCTTATTCTCTAATTCTTGACTACCAAGATAAAAGGCTCCTCCCTCAAGACGAGGATCTGAGAACAGAAGAAAAGGGCATCCTAAATTTTTCATCATCCAATATCCTTCAAATCCCTCGGCAGGACGAAAACCGGCAAAATAAACAGCTAAAGGTGGCTTAAAATCACCCGGATGGAAAAAGTAGTTGATTTCATCTCGTTTGCTATCATGAATGATATTTCCCCCTAAAACAAACTTCCCGAACTGCTTACGACTCCAGCGCTGATGAAGATTACCAATCGTTAAAATTCCCTGACCTCGTGCTTCTACAGATATTGCGAGATAGCAGTCTCCATCTTTATTTTCCATAACAAGTGCTTGCTCTAGGTCATTTTCATTCACTAGGATTTCTTCAAAAATTCCATCAACAGACCCATTCCATATCTTACGAATAACCAATCGTAACTCACAATGACCTTGTTTTTCATACTCCAACCATAGTTCTATGGGTAAGTTTTTATTGACCATAAAATTATTAGACCAGTAAGCTAGTTGTTGGAAATCCTCTCCAAAATGCCCGTCCAAAGTCACGTGTTCAAATCCTTGATAGGTAATAGAACCTTCAAATGAAGGATGAATTTCGATACTTGACGGAAATAATTTATCACCGTAACCTCCACTAAAGAGAGATGTTGACAAATCAGTTACCAATTGCTGAGGAGCTGAGAAGTCTATAGCTTGAGCACATCGTTTCTTTAATAAATCAAGAATGACCAAATCTGTCGTTTTAAACTCTTGATTATAAAACAAAGTATAAGGTTCAATATGGTGAATAAAGGGTAATAAATCACTGATATACTGCCCGTCCTCTATCAAGATTGCATGAAAATTTACGATATCATGCATTTCCATCATTTTACGAAGAGCTAGCGGTGAGTTGGGGCAGAAATAGTACCAATCCATATTTTCAGGAATATCGTAATGATGAGCCCAATTATCAATCCCTATCTGTAGGATTTTATAGTCCTTTGACATCTGTAACCTCCTCAATCCAGTGATGCAACTTATCTAAGAATCGTTGTCCAGTATGTTCTTTGATTTTATCAATAGAGTATACTAATGCTTGATTCCATTCTTTCAGTTTATCTGTATAGTAATGTGCGGCATTGGAAAATTCTGTCACATCTGAAATCAAATAACCATTTTTCAAATGTTCCACATAGACGGTTTCAACCTGATTAATCTGAGGAATTCCCGCACTAATACCTGCTATTTGAGTATAGAGGTGAGGCTGTTGATTCAAATCTACAATCAAGCGAACAAACTCTAGTGTCTTAATCAACTCCAACTCGTCATTCATATTGACAAATTGAAAACGTAATTCCTGCTCTTGATTTTCTTCTAAAGGATTTTCTGCTCCACCATATTCTATTCCTTTTTCCAAACTATCAGTATGGATTTGTTCCTGAATGATTTCATTGACAAGTGATTCTACATCTTCCATTTGTTCCTGACTAGCAGAGAATGCTCCAAAAATGACTTCTGTATTTTTTGTTTGAGCAATAAATGATAAGACTTGTAATAGGGCTTGTCTATCAATTCCTTCAGAAAAATCTAGTTGATAGTAAATAATAGACTCTTTTCTTGTTTGACTTCGACCTAATCGTAAACGTGTATCAAAAGGAGAAAGATGGTAAAATTTATTAGAAAATTCAGGATATAGTTCCTGCAAAAGTTGTAAACTATCCTCTCTATCCACCAACACTAAACTAGCTCGATCAACCGATACTGATAACTCTCTAAAGGTGTTCTGTGAATTACGATTGATGAAAAGACTCAAAATTTTAACAGTATCACTCGGTAAGCAATTTAAGACAAATTGGTCATGATGAGGATGAGAAGGGATGATGAAAATATCCTGTTTCTTCTGTTGTTGCAAATATTTATCAAAATATTCTGCGATTAGTTGGCTCATATCAGTGTAGTAAAGCTGTTTAAAACGGTAACCAAATATTGGATTTACCTCTACTCGTCCTCCCTCGTTTAAATGCTCCCTAAATCTCCAAATACCTTTAGGATCCAGATAGTCTTGATAGGTAGGCTGTCCTTTATCAAAATAAATAACACTCGATACAAAGCCACGATCATCCATGATATAATTCTTGCTTATTTGTCCATCGAGATCAAAATATTGAATCTCACTGATAAATCCTTCCACTCCATGCTCCACTTTGGCATATTTTTTACCATTTTTTTGTACTACTATTGCAAAAGGACTATAAAGAAATTGACAATCACTATCCCACTCTATATCTCTTATATTAAGAACCTGGGTGTGTATATCATGCAAATCTTGCATATCATCAAAGATAGAATAGACTTCTGTTTCTAAAACACCGTGTCTATGTAAAAAATAACGCAAATGTGGCTGATAGGCTAATACTAATAGTCGAGATGGTATCCCTTGCCTTTGAAACAGCCTAATTTGATTAAAAGTATCATCAAATTCAAATTTGAAGTGAGAATAATACCACGGAGTCACATCCGCGTGCCATTGACGGGTTGAACCATACCAAGCTGGAATAAAATAATACATAAAATCCTCCTAAATCAAGGGTTTATAGGTTTCATTTAGTCTCAAAGCCTTCATTTCATCTTTGATTGTAAAAATCATACCTCCAAACATCATAAATAAACCTGGAATCATAGCAATCCTCAATAAATTTTCATCAGATAGAACAAATAACATTGGAGTACCTGCCATCAAAACATTAAAGATTCCTCCTATAATTGAAAAGCGCAACACCAATCGATTAATAAAGCGACTTGTTTCCTCTCCTGGGTAAACTCCATAGATATACTCTCCAGATTTCTTCATACGATCAGATATTTGGTCTCCACTCATATTGACAAAAGCAAAAGCAATACTAAATAAAAAAATCATGGCAATATATGAATAAATCCATAATGGTTTTCCGACTCCATATTGAGCCGATAGTTCAGAGAAAACTGAAGTATGAGGGAAGAGAGTCTGTAATAATAAAAAGATATAGGTAGGCAAACTTAAAAAACTCATGACATACATAAACGGCATGCCACCCGCAGGATTTAACATGATTTCCAGAAAAGAATATCTCTTGAAACGGCTACGTAAGCCAATCTTATGAACTGGTATACGATAACGTGCTCTATACATAAGTACCATCATATAGGTCAATACAATACTACTCAATGCAATCAATATCATGATTCCCATAGAAATTCGGACAAGCTGAAATGTACTTAAAATATCTTGTGGAATATTTAAAACAATACTAGACAGTAAAATGACCACAGAGCCACCTACTCCAAGTTGAGCGTTTAAATCTGATAACCATACTAGGAAGAAGGCTCCTGCTATTAATAATATGGTATTCAACACAGTTACCAAGAGTGATGAATAAAGATGCTGGATTGGTAGATTCAACGAGAGCGCCAAGGATTGAATTAAGGCAATGACTAGGGTTAAATACATCTTCCTTCTATCTTGAACTTCTACGGCACCCGAAGAAATATTCAATTTCTTAGAAAAGGAAAGTAGTTGCCATAAAATCATTGATGACATCCATGGTGAAAGGCCTATCGAAAATAGAGATAAACTCCTCAGATTTCCTCCTAGAAGTGCGGTTGAAAATGCCAAATATGCCGTTGACCCACCTAGAAAGTCTCTACTATTTAAATCAACAAAAGGAAGGGTAATACGACTTCCCAATACATAAATAAACAACAGAAATAAGGTTGTCAATCCTTTTTTTACTGCCATTGATGAGTAAATGTTTTTCACAAAATAATCCTTCTCTCTTACTGTTAATCTAATCTTTTGTAATAAAAATAGTGATGTTGCAACTTTAGTTTTGTTCTGCTTCAAAAAAGAGCTTCAATCTAAAACAAATATCTTTATATTCCTCAGTATCTGTTAATTGATGGTATTCTAAAGCTTGTTTGTAATCTTTTAAAAGATTGACAAATCGAATACGCATAACTGAGACATCCAAACCAGCCAAGACACAATCTGATATTTTCTTAGAAAATACTTCAACTAAATCTCTTGCCCAAGAAATATCAAATTCAGTTCTCATGATACTTCCTGAACGTCTTCTGTAGAGATAGACGTTATCATTTATAAAGACGATTTTAGATGCTAAAAGATAAAAGCGATGCATGGTCGCTTCATCATCAAAACGACGTCCATTTGAAAATTGAACTTCCTTAAATAATTCTTTTTTTATCAGTTTAAATGTAGGCAATATAAAGGCAGAACTATTGAATTGCCAATCACCTGCTTGACGGTTCATAATTTCTTGTATAGATAGTTCTTCGATACAAAAATCCTGTCCAGTTACATAAAAATAAAAGTTCCCATCACTTTCGTCATAATTATAGTAATTTCCTATAACTATATCTGCATTCTTTTCTTGAACTTGTTGATAAAGAGTTTCAATCATATTTTCTTTTACAATATCATCCGAATCAACAATCGTAATATATTGGCCTCTAGTTTCACGTAAACCTACATTTTTAGCTTGTGCTGCTCCCTGATTTTCTTGATGAAATACTCGCACACGTTCATCTTGCATCATAAAAGCATCACAAATTTCCCCAGAATTATCCGTCGAACCATCATCAACTAAAATAATTTCTATATTTTGATAAGTTTGCTTTAGAATATGCTCTACACACTCCACTAAATATTTCTCTGTATTGTATATAGGTACCACAACACTAATTAATTCGCTCATTATTCTATCTCTATATTCTTCATTTTATCAACTAAATCATCTGGTCTCTCTACAGAAAAAATATCTTCATAGAGTCCATCTTCCATACTTTTACGTGTTATATCAAAAGCCAAGATTTTCTTACCTCTCTCTTTTGCTCTCGTAACTACATCTAGGACTTCCCCACCCATATTAATATCCAAGTATATACTAGAACCATCTAGTAACCAATCGATTCTCTTATGAAGAATAGATTGGTACAAAGTCATATTAGAATAGACAGATAATTTAGTTAAATCTTTATTACAATAAACAGGGGCTGCAACATGAAAATGCCAATCAGGTAACTGTTGTAATAAATACTCTAAATGTTTTATATCCGCACTCCAAGTTACAACCATAGCCTGTTTTTGCGATTGATTACTTCGTTCAAAGTAATTCAAACTAGAACGCTTAAAAGCGATCTCTGACCAATCTAAATCTCTATAAGCCCACCATAATTCACGTAGTCTAGATATACTATATGTATTCCATGGTTTATCATGACTAGCAAAATGAACAATGACAGGTGGATTATCATCTAGCCGTTCACATTCCTGAGCCAGACGAAAAGTATCAGTACCAACCATATAATTATATGTTCCATCTAATGCTAGCCAATTATCCTCAAAGTAAATATTTAAAATACTCTGATCCCCAAGATGAACAGCTTGATTCTGCTCTGCAGCTAATTCCAATAAACTATTAACAATAGAATGCTCTTTCCACTTTGCAACATCCATTAGCAAAACACCAGCATTAAAACCAGATTTTCGTCCCTCATAGGCATAGACATCATCAACAGCACCAATTGAATATCCTTTGAGATTCAACTTAAACAGAGAGGTCAACTCCCCTGTTACAATGATATCAGAATCAAGATACAGTACTCTATCAGAATCAACTACTTCTGTCGCAAAAAATCGAAAATAAGTAGCGTAATTTATATGAGGTCCTGTTTTATATCCTTCAAAAAGTTCTTTATCAAAGTGTACATTGTGAATTGTAGAATTCACAACTTCCATTTTTCTCCCCAATAATTTGAACCATTCAGGAGCTATATCACTATTAAGAATATAAAAATCAACATCTCTATTATGATACAATACAGATTTTATTGTCGTTTCAAGCTGAATTAGATAGGCATTATCAGCCACTAATACAATGGATTTTCTCATAGTTTTCTTTCTCTCATATAAAACTTAATTGCTTCTACTAAATCTTCTGGTTTTTTAGTTGAATAGAGTCCTGCATAACAATCATCAGTTAGTTCTTGGTATCGACTACTTTCAAAACTAAGCATCGGTTTATTATATTTCTTCACCAAATCATAGATATATACTAGTTTATGGTCTAAATTCAAATCTAAATAAATATCTGAACTCTTTAGAAGTTTTTCTACCAAAATAGGAAAAGAATTAGGATAAAGGGTCACATTTTGATACTTAGATAATCTCTTTAATTCATCCGACATAAAAGTATGAGCAGCAATATAAAAATGTACTTCTGGTAATTGTTCAACTAGATAATCAATTTTTTCTACACACCAAGAATTAGTTAAATTCATACAAGTTAATTTGGGTTTATAAATATCTGCAGAATAAAATACACCCTTTTCTTTCCAGCTAGATACTATATAACTCCATTCCATAAAAGAGTATTTCCACCACTCTTCTCTCAGACGTCCAACAGAAAACTGTTTCCATGGTTTGTCAGGAGAAATATAGTGCAAAATTTTCGGAAGAGGTGTTAATGGAATTTCAAAAATAAAAGCATGATTCTTTTCAGCTGCACCAGCATCAAAACCTATTTGGAAATTATAGGTATCCTCTAGCTGGTAATAACTATTTTGAAAAAGGATATTGAGAATAGACTGATCTCCTTCTCCCACATTTTCATGTTCTTTCTCAGTTAATTCAACTAACTGCTGACGAATATTATCTAATTTCCATTTTTTGTTGTTAATCAACAAAACCCCAGCATTGAAGCCAACTCCAGCTCCAAAGCAAGAACGAGCTGCAGCCAAGTAATTTTCACCTAAATCTAATTCAAATAGAGGATTCAAATCACCCGTCACCACCAAATCACTATCAAGATAAAGAACTTTATCTTCTGCTACAAAATCTGGAATAAAATAGCGTGCAAAGGTCATGTGATTGATATGTGGCAGTTTATTTGACCAGTTCATTTGAAACTGTTGCCCGATTAACTTGCAATCAATCAAGTCGCCACCCATCTCTTGTAAATAGACCCTTAATCTACTAAACCATTCCTGGGGAATTTCTTGATTTAGTACATAAACTTTCACATGACTATTGTGCCTACAAAGTGACTTTATTGCCGTTTCGATTTGTCTAATATATGCGTAATCTCCTGCAAATACTACAGATTTCTTATCTTGTAACATTTCATTGTCTCTCTATCTTAATTTTCAGTTATATTTATTACCATTCAATAAATATTCTAACATTTCTAAACGTTTTGTTTCCACATTATCCTTAAGTTCTCGTTGAATTGCAATATCATGACGATATTTCAAATAGAACTTCATCTGGTCTAAATATTTACTGACATCATATCCTTTTAGTGCTAGCACGGCAATTCGTTCTAACCTAAAATCACAATCGTCACGCATCATCTTCGGTGAATAAGAATTCGAAAGTCCTTCTTTCCCAACTCTATACCAATACAAAACTTTATTAACATAGGTTACTTTCTCAACCTGCATAAATAGTTTATAATTGGTTCCTATATCCTCACACACCCGACCAAATGGAAACTGAACTTCTTGAAATAATTCCCTTTTAAATAGAATTCCCCAAGAAGTTAAAAAGCTCATATCATATCCCTCTAATAAAGGAAGTTCTTCCATTAGAAGTTTTGAATTATAATTTTTCACATAATAATCGGAGTCAGATACATGAATATAGAATAAGCCATCTGACTCATTATAGGTTGAATAAGTTGAAACAACAATTTCAGAATGCTGCTCCTTCAAAGTTTCTATAAGAATTGATAAATACTCTTCAGTAACCCAATCATCTGAATCTACAAATGTAATATAATCTCCTTTAGATCTCTCTATTCCAAAATTACGTGCATCCGAAAGTCCCCCATTCTCTTTTTCAAAATAGTGGAAACGACTGTCACGATCAGCATACTCTTTACAAATAATCCCTGAATTATCTGTAGAGCCATCATTTACTAATAAAACTTCAAAATTTTGATAGTTCTGTTTCGATAAACTGTCTAGGCAGCTAGCAATAAATGGTTCTACGTTATAAACTGGTACTATAACACTTATTAAATCTTTCATACTTCTCCCTTTGATAAATCAACTAAAATCTGACTATTATAGGTTTCATCCTCAATGAACTCAATATCTTGATCAAAATTATACTCTGCTGTATGTTTATGTGAAAATTTAACCTTGGTTTTAGCCCCCATCTTCATCCACTCATATTCTGAATCGATATGACCAATATCCAATGCCTGATGACCTTTTCGACTTAAATGATAAGCTAAAACTTTGGCTGTAGGACCAAGCATACATAAAATCAAGCGACCAGCTGCATGCTTTTCAATTTCTTGTTCAATTTCATGAACTCTAGAAAATGCACTATGAGAAGGACAAATTATCCGCTTGATAGAATTTGCCTCATCGAACAAATCATTTCCCACACCTGACCGAGAAGTTGCACCTTCAACTATCAGTAAATCACGGTTTTCCCAGATACTTTTCAACTTTTCAAATTGAGCTTTGGCTTGACTCTTGTCTTCAAAATCAATATAAGGGCGAGATACAAACGTTGAGCCATACCATGAATCACTACACAATTCTCTGTAAAAATCCATATAATGATCCATATGATCTTTCCAAAATGGAATCGCCCAATATGTAAACCTGAAACGATCTGTAAAGGCATCAGGAAGGCACACAACTAATTCTTTTCGACTTTCTTGTCCGATAATATCTCTCATAGTTGAGACTAACTCTTCATCATAATCCTGATATGGAATAGAATGACCTGCAAGCATATTAATTTCTCCATCCCCAAAACGAACCAAAGAAGACTTGTTCTCAATAATATAATCTAAGGTTTCATCTATCCCTTTTACTTGAATTGGATCCAGCTGTTTCCCTAGCATGTCCTTATTTATCAATTTTTGTAAATCAGCCAACATTCGTTCAGGATGTTCACTAGAATACAATCTTTGACCATTATTCCCATTTTGAGATTTATAAAAAGCTAATATAGGTTTAGATAGCTGAGCCATTTCTGCAACGATATCAGCTGTTGAAGTCAGTAAATTGATGTCTAAGTAAACATCCATATTTTCCTTCAACCTTTCTAGCTTATCTCTAGAAATTGCTGGATAGAGTTGAATATTAGGATAACGATTAGATAAATCATATAATTTTGGTCCCATATCTGTCCAAGCCGCAACTTGAAAAACAACATTAGGTAAGTGTTCAGCCAAGTAATCCAGTTGTTCAATATCCTGAGAACCCGTAAACGTTAAACAAGTCAAACTTGGGAGTTGTTTAAAGCAGGTAAGATGTCCGTTTTTCTTAAAATCTTTAATTGCATCAATCATAAAGACAACTTTCTCATTTTCAAAAACGATTTGTCCCAAATTTCCATGATGAGTCGATTGAAAAGCTAATAGCGTTTTTTCTTGTTCTTTCAAAGATTTTAAAAAGTTCTCATCTGCACTACCATGATTGATATCCAAATATAGATTTGTTGACTGTTTCAGCTTATCTAATACAGGAGGAACAATCTGTGGATGCAATCTCACATTATCATGCACAGCTAATTTTGTAAGCTTATCCCCCATATCCGTCCAAGCCGCGATATGAAACACCACATCTGGAAGAGTTGTAACCAGCTCCTCTATTCCTTCTAAATCTTGAGAATTAGTTAAAGTTAAACACGAAAATTCTCTATCTAGACGAGGTAGAAGTTCAAACTCTCCAATATGGTGTTGTAAAATCTGACCCCATTCTAAATCATGGAATTCCCACCATAAATCACGATAGCGATTGGCTATCAAGGTAGTCCAAGGTTTTCTGTAGGTCGTAAAATGAATCACCACTGGTTTATCACTAAAAGTTAGATGTTCCTGCCAATTATTATACAGAGCCACAACATCATGCCCTACTTGTAAATTATAAGCTCGGCCTAGCTCTAACCAATCATCTTGCAAGATCTGGTTGAAAATCGTTTGATCTCCATTAAAATGTTCAAAACGACCTTCTTCAACTTCCTTTGTTGTTAGGATGGACTGTTCAATTAGTCGTTCTTTTAGTTTCTCTTGACGCCATTTTTTATTGTTGATTAGTAGGACACCAGTATTAAAACCTTGGCCATTTGCATCTCTAATCGCTGCGATATAACGTTCTTCTATATTCTGCTCAAATAGATTGTCTAATTTATCATTGATAATTAAATCACAATCTAAATATAAAACCGTATCTTCTTGTATATAATCTGGAATAAAATATCTAGCATAGGCAATCGAACTAATGTGAGCTTGTTTTGTCCAATTCTGAAATACAGTCTGTTCAGGTAGTTTAACATCGATAATCTCACTACCTAACATGCTAGCTATTTTTCGTGGTTTGCGAAACCAATCTGGCATAATATCTTGATTTAAAATATAAATCTTAACGTCTCTATTGTGGTATAGAATAGATTTTATGGTTGTTTCTAACTGCGTGGTGTAATTACGATCACCAGCTAATACAATTGTTTTAATCATCTTGTTCTCTTAATCAATTCCTAAGTGATAGATTGCATCTACCAATAATTTTTTAGTGAAATAACCTTCTTTTAGCAAATAACTAAAGGTTTTTATCCGATTCGTCATTTCTTGATATTCTTGTAGATTCATTTTATCAACTATCTCATGAACCTCTTCTAAGCTATCTGCCACAAAGCCTAAGCCCTGATCTACTATAAATTTAGCAGTTGATAAGCTACTTGGTACAATGACTGGTATGCCAGCTGTCAGATAGGTACTAACCTTATGAGATATATTTAAGGTATAGTATTGATTACTTTCTCCATCATTTTGATGAGTTCCCCAGACAAGACCAAATCCACCTTTTGATAATTCTAGCAATAGTTCCTCGTCTTTTTTCCATCCTTCGATGCTGAGATTTCTGGCATCGGAACTCGCTTCTCCTTTATTTGAAAATACTCTTAAAGGCGTTTCTTGAGACCAATTTTGTAAGTCTGGAAAACGCTCTAAACTTCCAGCAAAAAAGAGTTCTTTTTTAAAAATTGGAGTGTATAAAGATAAATCATGAGGATGATCCCACATACCTTGAACGAGAATCTTCTTAGTTGTCAATCCTTCTTCAATCAGGCGTGCTTTCATCCTCTCTGATGGAACGATCAAAACATCTGATAGATTATACATATACATGTATTCTTTCATGAGATAATAGTTACTATCAAACATGAGAGGGACAACATCATGGATAAAGCAAATAATTTTTACCTGCATATCCTTCAACTTATCAAACAAGACTCGGTCAAACTCAAAGCCATTCCAAGTAGGAGACTGAAAGACTAAAACATCTCCAAGAGAGATACTGGCCATAATCCCATCCAAACGCTTATTCATTTCAGATGGGCTATCTGAAGCAATATTGTAAAAATAAATACCAACTTCTCTAAATCCCAGTTGACTGGCTATTTTTTGTACAGCATTTTGGGCTAGAATAACGGTACTGTCGCCAGCCATGCCATATAAGTTCGTTAAATGTAGTTTCATATTGTATTATCTCATTTTTTATTACTATTTACGGAAGTAAAGACAATTTTTCCATCATTCTTCTATAAATCTCTGTGAACTGCATATTTTGTTCTTCTAATTTTGCTGTTACTCTTTGTAATCTATTTTTATAAATCAAAATATGATTGGTCAAGTCATAATTCAAACTGGATAAAATAGCTAGTTTTTCTTCCCTAGCCTCGATTTCATCATACATACGCTTTTCACTCCATATATCCGATAAAGTACCAGTCAAACCAACACGGTACCAATAAATATAACTATTTAAATAGACAACCCGTGAAGCCTTTAGGAGTACTTTCCACGTCCAGTAAGTATCTTCCGCAATTTTTCCTAAAGGAAATGGCAAATTTTCTAACAGCTCTCTCTTGAATAATTTCAAATAAGCTACAGTCCAATTCCCATTTCTCATTTCTTCGACACCTTCTCTATCTATGATTTCTTTTCCTTCTATCATTTCAAGAGAATCATCTGGATTAGAATCATAAAACAAATATTGGCAACGTGATTCATCGTAACAATTATAACGTCCGATACTAATATCCGCATTTTCTTTTTTCAATGCATCATATAACTGTTGTAAAGCATCATGTTCCAACCAATCATCAGAATCTACAAAAGTAAGATAGGAAGCTTTTGATTGTCTGATTCCATGATTACGTGCGTCTGATAGACCTCCATTTTCCTTCTCAAAATATTTGAAACGAGAATCTTTCTCAACATACTCTCTACAAATGTCTGCTGAATTGTCTGGTGAACCATCATTGATTAATAGACACTCAAAATTTTGATAAGTCTGATTCAAAATACTATCCAAACACTGTCGCAAATATTTTTCAACATTATAAATTGGGACTATAATACTGATTAATTCTTTTTCCAACATTTTATAATTCACTTTTCTCCTCTAGTAAAAACATAACCTCATGAAGCCATCTTATTGTTTCAGATGCATCGTATTCAGGTGACTCCTTTAGTCTCGCAACTTGACTTGCAATTAAAGATAAACAAGTTTTTACATATTTTGATATATTCATACCTCTAACCGCAAGAAATGCGATAAAATTCAATCGCTGTTGAATATCACTACGAATTTTTTCTAATCCAAAATGTCTACCACCATTATCTATACGATAAACATAGCTATCCCTATTAATGTATACAATTTTGTTAGAAATAAGATATAATTTTAACCAAAATTCCATATCTTCCCCAAGAGTTGTCATACAATTAAAAGCAATCTTATCTAGCAGATATTTGCAAACTAATTTGCCACATACAAAACGATATGAGTAGTCAAAAGTGTCTAAAGCTATAAATTCATCAATTAATTCTTGATTTGTAAATACTCTTTTTTCATATCCCCTCTGAAAAGAATGAAGATACCAACAATTATCCCCCATATGAAACTCTTTATAAGTAGATACTGATATATCTGCATTCTCATCTATAAGTGCATTGTAAAGGACTTCTAAATAGTCAGAATCCACCCAATCATCTGCATCAATAAAAGTAATGTACGCCCCCCCCCGAACATTCAATACCTAAATTTCTAGCCGATGATACTCCACCATTTTCTTTTTCAAAATAACGGAAACGAGCATCTTTAGAAACATATTCTCTACAGATATCTGCTGAATTATCGGGAGAACCATCATTTATTAGCAAACATTCGAAATTTTGATAGGTCTGATTCTGAATACTATCCAAACATTGTCTCAAGTATTTCTCAACCTTGTATATGGGTACTATTATACTAATCAAAGTTTTACTTTCATAATCTGCTATTTTAGATAATAGTTTTTGTTTTTCTTGTTCGTATAACTGTTTATACTGATTATTCTCGGGTACAAATTCTATGTCGTGATAATTCAAATGTAAATATTTTATTTTTTCAACTAATAATTTCGTTCTATCACTCTCATATTTAAAAAACAAGTCATACTTTCCAAATATCTTAAATACATCTAATTTTTCTTCTGAAAACTCTTTAGTAGTGATTGAATTTGGACGAATCCTGTAACCATAGATAACTTTTGGTAATTTAATCCACTTTTTTGAACCACTTACCAACTCCGGCACAACTGCTAAATCTTCAAATATCCACCCCTCTGGAAAAAAATCTTCTGTTAATAAACTTTTTCGAAACAATTTTGGAAAAACGCTAACTCTCAGCTCATTTAATGCCAATTCTCCCAATTTGTCATCCTTGGTTATTAATATTTTTTTATCAAAATTATGACAGACTCTATCCACTTTTATTTCATCATGGAAATTTTCAAGCATTCCTTCTATAATATCAACATCATCTTCGATGTTTTCTATTAAAGTTTCTAAGAAATCAGGATAAATATAATCATCACTATCTACAAAAGCTACAAAAGTAGACTCTTCTCTAATATGACTAATCCCTGTATTTCTAGCCTCGCTTAAACCTTTATTAGATTGATTGATTAGTTTGAAACGACTATCTGTTAGATACTCTTCCGCTATTTGTTGTGAGCTATCCATGGAACCATCATTAACCATAATACATTCAAACTTCTTATAAGTTTGATTCTGAATACTATCCAAACATTGTCGCAAATAATTCTCAACATTGTAGATTGGGACTACAATACTAATTAGTTCATTTCCCATATACTAAGTTACCTAATTTATTATATTTCACGTTCAATCTCTTCTTTTTACACAAAGATTTCCATCATTATAAACCACACTGTTTGCTGGGATATCGTTGCGAACAAGACAACCCGCCCCAATAATTGTATTATCCCCAATCGTCACTCCTTTTAAAATCGTGACATTACTTCCTATCCAGCAATCTCTTCCAACTCTAATTGGTGCTGTAGTCCACTGCCATTTTTCGATTTTTTCAGCAGTATAAATATGGTCATGATCATAGAAACGGACGCCCTCTCCCATCATGGTACCTGCTCCCATTTCAATTCTTTCCATACAGTTAAAACTACAAGAGTTATTGATAAAGACACCATCATGCAGTATTAACTTACCAGAAGGAACACGAAAATTTTCAAAATTTCTACAGATAACATTGGCTCCTACTACGAAGTGAGCCTTATCATCGATTTGAAAGACATTCCAAGTCCCATCTTGGATGATTTTTTCTTGATGATTGGTGCCTAGTCTGACTTCATTCAGATAGTCTCTCACTCTAGAAACCAATTTATCTGGTGTAGTTGATAGAAAAACTTCTTGACCTTGATTTTCATGGACTGTATTGTCAAAAGCAAAGACGGGTTTCCCGGCCTGGACAAACTTGGAAACAATAGAATCGACTTCTTGAAAATGATTGATATCTAATAGGATGTCGCACATAGTCACTAAAAAATCAATTTGCTGTTCAGTTGTAACTGTCACGAGACGGACATTATATTTAGACTCCAGTACTTTTATCTTTTCAGAAAACTGTACAGGCGCTACAATATGAAAACAGATGTTTGGCAAGTTCTCAAGGAGATAATCTAATTGTTCAATCTGGTCACTTACAGTTAAGATTAGTGCGTCACCTACTAAATGATTTTTCTTCATTTGCTTATTTCTCTTAATTTTTCAATCATTGCTTGAACTTGGTCAACAGCATATATCTCCTGACCTACTTCGTAGGATTTGGTGTTTTCAAAAGATAAAATAGGTTTCCCAAGTCTTGCAAATTGATTGAGAATTTCCTCTGTCTTTTCACCATGATTAATATCTAAAAGTACCTGACTGGTTTCTACCAATTCATTATCGACATCAAGTAAATAATGGATACCATTAAAAATAGTCACATTTGGATAAACCGTCATCTGAGCTAATCGATCACTGACCATCACTCTAGCTGCAATTTTAAACTGAACATCAGGCAAGGATTGAATCAATGTTTCAATTTGTTCAATGTGGTCTGAAGCTGTATAGATTAGACAAGTGAACGGTTCTTTTACAGGATAAATATGAGATTTTTGTAATGGATGTAAATGATGATTTTGACTCAATTCTGTCCATTCAAGGCCATGATAGTACCACCATACATCACGATAGGTTTGAGCCGCCAAATCTTTCCACGGTTTCCTATGAGAAAGATAGTGAATAATAGCAGGATAGTCCTGACCTTCTGGCAATTGATAATCAGTGAACTGCTTATGAATGACAATATGATTATAATCGAAATCCAATTCCAGCCATTTATGTTCAAAAAGCATATTCAAAATACTCTGATCAGCCTGTTCCACCTTATCATGCCATTCATTGGTTAAATCAATTAATTTTTGGGTCATATTCTCTTTTTTCCAAAAAGCATTGTTTACCAATAGAACACCGGCATTAAAGATTTCTTGACCAAAGTAGGCTCTGCCCCCGAAATCTCTAACAGCAGCCAAAGGATAATCTTGTAAGTCTGTAGTAAACAAGTCATCCAGATTTTTCGTTACAAGTAAATCACAGTCCAAATAGAGAGCCTTATCTTCTTGCACGAAATCAGCTATGAAATAGCGTAAAAACACTGTATAACTAATATCCGTTTTATAACGTGAAATTTGCTCAGAGGTCACCCGACAATTAATTATTTCTGAATCAAACTTCTCTAATCGCTTATTTAATTGTTTGATCCATTCATTTGGAAAATCGCTATTAATCAGATAAAAACGAATCGATCGATTATGGTAACAAATAGATTTGATAGTCGTCAAAACTTGGTCTACATAGGCATAATTTGCCGCTAGGACAATGGCTTTCTTTTCACTTGATTCTTGTACCGTTAACTGATTTAAAAGTCTTTTTTTTATTTCAAATTCTTTATATGTTGCTGTGTTAGATAGACCACTAGCTTGAGCGTTGGCGAGACTGACTTCCAACATCTGACGATAAACTGCCAAGTGTTTCTCTAGAGGATACCCCATATTAGCCAGTAGAGTAATACGTTCAGACATAGCATCAACTAAGGCGTGCATCCACTTCTCTGTCCAAGTTTTTGTAATACTCCCACTTCTCTGACGATATGCGTACAGACCTTGATTTATATAGATTACTTTTTGAACCAATAAATATAGTTTTTGATTCATATACCCATCTTCACCAAGTTTACCTTTATCAAATCGAATATAATCGAACAAGCTCGCTTTATAGAGTTTACCCCAGGCAGATATTAAAGCAAAACTCTTCATTTCTTGAGACTCATACAAGTTTTCAAAGATAGACACATTATCAAATACTTTCTCATAATAGGAGTCACCATTTATATGAAAATAATACATTCCCTCATCTTCATTGTATGAATAGTAATTTCCGACTGAAACATCTGCTTGATACTCAGTTAATTTATTGTATAAAACTTCTACATAATCTTGCTCAATCCAATCATCCGAATCGACAAAAGTTACGTAGGAGCCAGTCATTCTATCTAATCCTGCATTTCGTGCATCAGATAGTCCACCGTTTTCTTTTTCGATATAAATAATTCTACTATCTTTTTGTGCATATTCTTGACAAATTCCACCCGAATTATCTGTAGAGCCATCATTGACAACAATAATTTCAAGATTCTGATATGTTTGTTTTAAGATACTATCTAAACATTTATTCAGGTAATTTTCAACATTATAAACTGGTACAATTACTGTAATTTTTTCAGTCACGAAACCTCTCTCCTTTTCTAATATTATAACATTTTTTACCTTATTTTTCAGCTTCTATTCACTTTTAATATCAAAAAATCCCCTGGATGATTTTTCATCCAGGGAATTCTTCATAAATCGAAATAATAATACTTTCTATGTATTTTTAATCCAATTACTCTTCATCATCACGTTTCCGACGCTTAGCAACAAGACCTAGACCAGTCACGGCTGCCAAAGCACCAAGGAGTACAGATGATTTGGAAGCTTCTGTACCTGTATTTGGCAATTGCTGTCTTGACTTAGCTGCTGATTCTGATGGTGTTTCAGAAGATGATGCGCTTGTTGATGCTGATTCAGATGCTGATGTGCTTGCTGACTCAGACGCACTTGTTGATGCTGATTCAGATGCTGATGTGCTTGCTGACTCAGATGCACTTGTTGATGCTGACTCAGACGCACTTGTTGATGCTGACTCAGATGCTGATGTGCTTGCTGACTCAGACGCACTTGTTGATGCTGA
>CAUTUU010000037.1:0-20480 GCA_963541545.1 uncultured bacterium
CCAAGATAATCTTGCCATCCTTGTCAAAACCGAACTCTAGCTTAAAGTCAATCAATTTAAGCCCAATCTCAGCAAACCAGACTTTCAAAAGTTCATTGATACGACAGGTTTCTTCCTTCAAGTAGGCAATCTGCTGGTCATCCGCAATTTTAAGGAATTTCACATGCTCATCATTGATAAATGGATCATCCAAATCATCATTTTTATAGTAAAATTCGACAATCGGAGTCTCCAAGGCGATTCCCTCATCCACACCAAAACGTTTTGAAAAGGAACCAGCTGTATAGTTGCGAAGCACGACCTCCAGAGGAATAATCTTAACTTTTTTATTGAGTTGTTCCGTGTCTGAAAGTTTCTCCACAAAGTGAGTCGCCACACCAGCCGCATTTAATTTCTCAAAAATAAAAGATGAAATCTGATTATTCAATACTCCCTTGCCTGCAATCTGCTCCTTCTTAACACCATTGAAAGCAGTCGCCTGGTCCTTGTAAGTTGAAATAATAAGATTTTCATCCTCAGTTGTATAGATATCTTTAGCTTTTCCCGAATAGATCAATTGTTTTGACATTTTAAAGTTCGCCTTTCGTATTACTTGAGCACATTCTACCATAAAAAACCAAAAAACACAAGAATCTAACCGAATAAATATCAGATGTGTTTTAAAAATTGTAAAGAAAAAAACTGCAAGAAGTATCTTTCTCACAGTTTTAAAATCATTTAACTCTAAAAACACGAACATTACTCTTTGTTCAAAAATTGATCCAAATAATAACGTAGATAACTTTTCTTGCCTGTAATCATCTGCAGGCGACCTTCCACCCCGTACCGAAGTTTTTCAGCCTGCTCAGAAGTTAGATTAGTCTCCGCCTCGATTTTAAAGAAATTCCCTTTCTCAGTCTTAGTAGCTGTCGCATCAATACTTGTAATAGTAGAAGCCAGGAAAATTTGATTCTTGGTATCATGAGTCGTCGTATAGCGAACAGAGTCACCAATCTTGATTCTTGCTACATCTTTGGAACTGAGATAGGCTGTGAGTTTGGCTTTCCCTTCTTTTTCCAAGGACGGATAGAGTTGGGCTAGCAGGGTTCCCTCTGCGACCATGGTAGAATCACTAGTCTCAGGATTAAGGTGAAGCACCCCATCTTCACTTGCCGTAATTTTCCCCTTGTCTAAAAGATTTCCTTGAACCTTCTTACCTGACTCCACCTCCAAGATTTTCTGGTCTAGAAGAGTCAATTCCTGACCAACCTTAGCCAAGTGTTGTGATTTAAGAGATTCCAATTGATTGCTTAAGCCTGACGCATAGGCTTGCTGGGTACCTGAACCTGCATACTGGACACGGTAAGTCGCAAGACTAGATTCTAACTGAGAAAGCTGTGCTTCAACCTGTGCAACAGCCTGGGCCTTAGCTTGCGGATTTTCCTCCCCCTGAGACTTATAGGACTGGTAGAAAGAGTAAGCTAGATTCTGACTGCCCAAGGAAGTACCTGTTTCAATAGCTGACTTAGCTGTCTGGTAATCGCGAATTTTAGCCTCTGTTTGGCTGATGAGGTTGCCGATTTCGGCTTGGGTTTGACTAGCTGCTGCATTCTGAGATGCGATGGTCTCATTTTGTTGCGATGTACTAGCCCTAAGACTGCCTGCTTGGCTGAGGTAGTCGCGAAAGGTGGCTTGGTAGCCAAACTTATCCTCCTCTGGAAAGTGGTTCTCCCCTTCTTGCAGACTTTTTTGCAAATACTCCAATTGCTTTTTTTGATCCTTGAGCATGTCCAACTGACTGGCATAAGACTCCGCTTGGACACCCTCTGCCCCTTCCTGATATTGAACAAGAAGCTCCCCCTTCTTGACCAGCTTATTTTCTTCCAAATGATTGACAAGAATGCGATTGTTGCTAGTAGACTGGATACTTGCAAGAATACGACTAGGTTCGACAGTCGCTCTAGTGGATAAACTCATCTCCTTCTCTGCCAAAGTTGCAAAGCCAAGTAAAAACACAAGCAGAAGGGACATGGGTACAATCACCCGACTGGAAAAATTATGGTAACGACGATTATAAAACTCCGCACTTTCTAAAAATTCTGGTTTCATCCTCTCCTCTTTCTAGCTATTCACCAAATGAGCGTAAAAGCCACCCTGTGCAAGCAAATCAGCATGATTTCCTTCTTCAACAATCTTGCCCTGATCCAAGACAACAACCTTCTCTGTCCGCTCAGCAATGGTCAAGCGGTGAGCAATGAAAATCAAGGTTTTATCTAAATCCATGAGATTATCGACAATTCGCTTCTCTGTCAAAATATCCAAACTGCTAGTCGCCTCATCCAATATCAAGACAGGTGCATCTGTCAAGAGAGCACGCGCCAGAGCGATTCTCTGCCGTTGACCACCTGAAATTCCTGCCCCATCCGAAGTCAATTCTGTTTGGTAATTCAGTGGCATGCGCTCAATATCCTCCCGAATCTCTGCCAATTCGACCGCCCGTAAGATATCCTCCTGAGTCGTCCCCTCCTTGGCTCCCAAAAGAAGATTCTCCAAAATCGTTCCGTTAAAGACATAGGGCTGTTGAGGCAGATAGTTGATATACTGGCGCAGAGCCTTTTTATCAATCTGATTGAGATTGACACCACCCAGACTAATCTCTCCCTGACTTGGGTCGTAAAAATTAACCATCATCTTAGCCAAGGTCGTCTTACCTGACCCTGAAATTCCCACAAAAGCCACCTTAGAACCTTGGGGAATGGTCAAATTGATGTCTGACAAGACGTCTCGACCATAGCCATACTTGTAGGAAACCTGCTTGAAGGTCATATCTCCCTTCATCAAACTCAAATCCTCAACCGTTTTCTTCTCCTCAAACTCCGAAGCTACCAGATAAACCTCATTTAAACGATTATTAGCAACCTGCGCTGTCTGAAGCTTGGTTTGCAGGTTAATGATATTTTCCAAAGGATTGGTAAAGTAAACAAGCAAGGTATTATAGGTAATCAACTGCCCCAAACTCATCTTGCCATCCATGACCAGAACAGCCCCCATCCATAGAATTCCGACATTGAGCAAGAGATGGGCAACTTTTTTCAGAGCCTTTTGCTGACTCTCTGCCCGACTATAGGTAAAGGATTTTTTCAGATAATCCACAAATTCCTTATCAATCTTTTGGTAACGCTGACTCTCACTGGTCAAGGACTTGATAGTCTCAATACCGTTGATGTCCTCGATGATAGAAGAAGACAGAACCGCATTGGCTTCCATGGTATCCCGATTCATCTTTTCAAACGGCTTCATAAAGGCAAAGATAATCACTGTGTAGATAGGAAGTGCCAATAAGGTCATGAAAAAGAGATTGGTATTTTGTGAAAATAAAACAAGAGAAATAATGACAACCGTTGATACATCTAGGAAAATCGAAAGAATGGTCGAAGCCAGCGCATCGATGATACTATTGGCATCCGTGAAACGAGACACGATTTCCCCTGTCCTGCGTGTCGCAAAAAAGGACATAGGCAGGTGAAAAACATGCTTGATATAGGACAAAATCACATCAATCGATAAGCGTTGCCCCAAAACAAGTAAGAGATACTCCTGAGCGTAAGACAAGATCTGCTGAAGAATATAAACGATAACCAGCCCAATAGAAATAATCCCCAACGTCGAACGCATCTGATCTGGCACATAGGTATCAATGATAGACTGCAGATAATAAGAACCCACAATGTTAATCACGGTAACCAAGAGTGTTGCCAAAACGATATTAGCAATCAAGCCACGCTGCTTCACTAATATAGGGATAAAAGATAGCAGACCATTCTTTTGATCCTTATGGGGCTTATAGTCTGGACTAGGTGCCATAAACAGAGTCACTCCCGTCCATTCTTCCGCAAAACGCTCACGTGGCAGTTTGGTCAATTTCACCCCAGAATCTGGATCGGCAATATGAATACTGTCCTTGTCCTGCCCAGTTACCACATAGTAGTGGAGCAATTTTCCTTCCTTAAGCACATGGGCAACAAAAGGAAAAGTCAAATCTGGCAAGTCAAAGAGCGTCATATCCGCCTTAATAGCCCGCGTCTCAAAACCAATTTCCTCTGCCACCTTGACCAAGCCCAAAGCCGTCGTCCCATCCATGGTCGTCTTAGCCAATTCTCGCAGGTGAGCCAAAGAATAATAACTACCATAGTAGCCAAAAACCATGGCTAATGAAGCTACACCGCAGTCCATCTGATCCACCTGCGGACGATAGTGACGTTTCCCAAATTTCATATTCATCTCCTTTTTCCTAAACTCATCTGATAATAACTATCTTACCCCAATCCCCAAACAAAAACTGGACTTCCTTCCCAAATGCGCCTATCTCCCTCCCAAATGCACTTTTGGGATAAAAAAATAGGCAGAACAAACGTCCTACCTAATAAAAATATGCTATTGAAAGGAAATTGATTTTTTACTGACACCCTAGGCAAGCTTGGAACAAATAAATCATTGATAGTAACATTTACGACAGTCTATTTATTACTTCAATTTCTAATGTCCCTGCTATTTCTAAGCCGCCTATGGTATGATCTATTCCTAGTCAGAATAGATAACACCGTTCTAAATTACGATTCATAGTTACTCCTTTTTTTGATTCGTTACTATAAGATTTCTATTTCCTATAGAGCGTCTACCACTTCAAATCTATCTATTCTTTTTTTCTTTACTTCTGTATAAAAGAATGAAGACCATCACAAATAATGCAATCGTTGGTATATTGAAACTATTAAACCAAGTAGGTAAAGATACTTTATTCATATCAGCTACTAATCTGATGATTATATAAGACATTGAACTAAGTAATACCATGATTTCAGGCAAAACTTTCAATACTGATTTAACGAATTTTTTTAAAAACATAGAAATGCCTCTCTGACAACAATCAGATTATGGTCTATTCGCATAATACCCTAAAGCTGCTCCACCAGCAGGAAGTAATAATCCTTCGATAACAATCAATAAACCTACTTCAACTTATTTACTTTGCTCTACGATTTCAAATTGATTCAAATTTTGCATGTTATACCCCTCTTTAAATAATACTAGCTAAGCCAATAGTGAGTCCCACTAATAAACCTACCATCCCTGAAGCTGATATAATAATAGCCGCAAATTCGTTTGAAAAATTCATTGATTTCTTCACAGTGTTTTATCTTATCTGAAGTAACCCCATGCAGCTAGCCCTACAGCGGATAAACCACCGACAACATACCCTGCAACCTTGATTCCTACTGGAACTGCTACTACCGCTGCAGGAAGTACTCCTCCATCAACTGTTGCTAGTTCTTTTTCTGTCATTGCTGTAAACTGATGATCATTTACTAAAATATTCATTTTAAGTTCTCCTTGTTCTTATTCACTTTTGATTTAAATATTTCTTTTTTATTAATATGGTATGTCAATGCTACTAACAAAATACAGCTCTCCAACGATACCTTTTCTAAATTAAATAGAGAATAAATTAATAATATGCTGTAAGCTGTTAAAGCAGATCCTACATATATTTTTTTTAATATTCTATTCATAAAACTTACCCAAAGTTTTATTTTAGATTTTTTCCAACTTGATAAAGACCTGCTCCTAGTATAATAGCCCCTCCTGTTACAGAAAAACCTTTAAACGCAGCTACTCCAAACGCAACTACTAGTGGTGCAATTCCCCCATCCACATCCATCAACTCTTCTTCTGTAAGAGCTACAAAGTTCTGTTCCATTTTGTCAAAATTTGTCATCTTTTTTTCTCCTCAATTTTTATGTTTTGTTATATCTTTAATGTTTAGCCTCTAAGCCACTTAAATAGCCAAGTTGGATAAATAGCTGAAATAATCATTTCTAATCTCCTTTCCTCTTCTTCTCACTTATCTATTCGAAAAAAATTTCGAAAATGTACAACTAAATTAAATTTTATTTGAAAAATAATTTAGTAAACCACGGATAAAAAATTGGTAGATACATGAATTAGACTCCTTTCTTTTTCCTCTCACTTATCTATTCGAAAAACAATTCAAAAATGTACAACTATTTAAATTTTATTTAAAAAATAATTTAATGTACCATGAATAGAAAATTGGTAGATACATGAAGCAAACTCCTTTCTTTTTCCTCTTACTTATCTATTCGAAAAAAATTTCGAAAATGTACAACTAATTAAATTTTATTTGAAAAATAATTTAATGAACCACGGATAAAAACCGGTCACATACATAAACATTCCTCCTCTTTCTTATCTATCTATTCGTAATTCCCACTAAAAGTTCTAAATTTTTTATTTTTCCTGACAATAAAAAAGCAACACGACTTGCATGTTGCTTCTTACTATTCTTTACTTTTGACGACTTCTACCACATCTTCCACACTTTGCAGTTGGTCAATTTCCTCATCACTGATTTCGATACTAAATTCATCTTCCAGTGTCAAGATAAACTCCATCAAGTCAACTGAGTCAGCATCCAAATCGTCTTTCAGACTCAAGGATTCTGTCACGACAAAGTCCTCTCCCTGTCGCTCTTGGATAATGGTCACAATACGGTCAAAAATTTCTTTTTCTGTCATCTCTTTTATTCTCCTGAAAATTCACGCGCAGTCTGGGCAACTACGTCTGTTTCTAGCATGGTACGAATCTGGCGGATTGTACTATAAACAGCCTTGGCATCGCTTGAGCCATGAGTCTTGACAACCGGTGCCTTAACACCAAACAAGACCGCTCCACCAACATCTGAATAGTTAAGCTGTTTTTTCAAACCTCTGAGGCTGTCCTTGAGAAGGAGGGCGCCTAATTTCGCTCGAAGACCACCGCCTGTAATAGCTGTCTTGAGCAAGCCCATGATTCCCATGGCTGTCCCTTCAATGGATTTGAGCACAGCGTTTCCCGTGAAACCATCTGCCACAACAACATCTGCAACGCCATTCATCAAATCACGCGCTTCCACATTTCCGATAAAGTTTAAACTCGCATCAGCCGCTAGTAATTCGTAAGTTTCCTTGCGAAGCGGGTCGCCCTTGCTACTCTCTGTTCCGTTGTTGAGCAAACCAACACGTGGTTGCGCAATACCACGGACATTTTTAGCATAGAAGGAACCTAGAACCGCGTATTGATGGAGGTGCTGGGCTGTATTTTCCGCATTGGCACCGAGGTCCAGCATGTCAAAACCTTTCCCATCAATAGTCGGCAAGGTTGACATAAGCCCAGGACGATCAATGTTCTTGATACGACCCACGATGAAGAATCCTGCAGCTAGTAAAGCACCTGTATTCCCAGCTGAGAGCACAGCGTCTGCTTCTCCTTCTTTGACAGCCTTGGCCGCCAAGACCATGCTAGCATTTTTCTTCTTCCGAATAGCTCTCGTAGGTTCATCATCTGAATCAATCTTTTCATCCGTATGGATAATGCTAACACGCTCTGTCGATGTCAGATAGTGCTTGATTTTGCTTTCATCTCCGTAGAGTTGAACCTCAATATCTGAAAAGTCAGCTAGGGCTTGATTGACACCCTCAACGATGGCTTGAGGTGCGTAATCGCCCCCCATGGCATCTACTGCGATTTTTTTCATTTGTCTTCCTCTTTTAGTAATTGTCCCCAGTCTGCTAGGGAATCAATAAATTTCTTTGATTTTAGGTGAATCCCCACGTATTCTTCGTAGAGCTGATCCATAAATTGGCGTAGCTCTTGCTTGATTTCAGGCTTGAGCGAAATGGTCTCCAAAGTCTCAAAATCAATGGCTTGAAATTGATTAAGCAGATAAGGGATGTTGGGATTGAGATGGCAACGTCTCTCATCCTCATGATAATGCTCTGGGCAGAGGCAGGCTCCGTATTTGAAAGAAAAATCAAAAGCCTGACCAACCCGATGGCAAAAAACACACTCATTAAAATTGAGACTAATTCCAAACCGAGTCAAGATTTGAATTTCAAAGATATTGGTCAAAACCTGATAATCCAAGCCAGTTTCCATCAACTCCAAAGTCTTTTGCAAAAAAGCAAACAAGGGAGCATCCTGCTGATTGTCCTGCAAACTAGCATCTGCAAGAGCCGCTACATAAGTCGCATAGGCCATGACAAAGAGATCACTATTAATCTTAGGAAAGGTCATGACCTCATGATAGTCCTCGATGTAGCTGAGCCCGTCATCATTGATTCGCAAGAGAAATCGTGCCAGCACCAAGGGCTGAATAACAGGAGCTAGTTTGGACTGACCAGCATGTTTGACGAAAAACATCCGCTTACCAGCCTGCTCTGTAAAAATCTTGACTAACTTGTCATCCTCACGAAAGTTACGATTGTAGAGCACCAAGCCTTGACTCGTGATAGACTGAATCATGCTTCTCTCATGTACTCCTCAAGTCGTTTCATGGCTTCTTTGATAGTCTCCATGCTGGCTGCATAAGACAGGCGAACATAACCTTCTCCATAACGCCCAAAGGCAGCACCAGGGATAAAGGCAACAGCCTTCTTCTGAGCAAAATCCTTGAGAAAGGCAAAGGAGTCTTGATTGTAGCCGTCTGGAATCTTAGCAAAGATATAAAAAGCGCCGTCTGGTTTGATAATCTCAAATCCAAGAGCAGTCATTTTCTCAATAATATAATCACGACGCTGGATGTATTCCTTCTTCATAGGCTCTGCATCGTTTTTACCAGCTGTCAAGGCTTCTACCGCAGCATGTTGGGCCATGGTATTTGCGGCAGTGACCAAGTATTGGTGACTCTTGATTAACTGAGCTGTAAAGACCGCAGGAGCGAAAATCAGACCCAAACGCCAACCTGTCATGGCATGCGATTTAGACAAACCATTGATAATGATGGCCTGGTCTCTCAACATCGTTCCTAGAGATACATGGGCTTCCCCTGTGTAGGTCAATTCTGAGTAAACCTCATCACAGACAACGAAAATCTCATACTTGCGTAAAACAGCTGCTAAGGCTTCCAACTGCTCCCGACTATAGGTAATTCCTGTCGGGTTGGCTGGATAGTTGAGAATAACCGCCTTGAGCTTGTCCCCTTGCTCCAAAATAGCCTTTTCCAACATCTCTGGAGTCAAGACAAACCCATTTTCAGTCGTATCAATCTCGACAACCTCTGCCCCAACTAGATTGACAATTGGTTCATAGCCTGGGTAAGCAGGAGCTGGCAAGAGCACCTTGTCTCCCTCTTCCAAAATAGCTGTCAAAGTAGCAGATAAAGCCTCTGTCGCCCCAATTGTAACCAAGATTTCATTTTCAGGAGCATAGTCCAGTTGGTACTTTTCCTTAACAAAATCACTGGCTGCCTGACGTAAGGTCGGCAGACCACTCATCCCTGTATAGTAGGATTGGTTCTGGTCAATCGCTCGCTTGGCCGCTTCCTTGACATGATCTGGCGTTGTAAAATCAGGTTCTCCCAAGGTCAAACGCAAGACCCCAGGAATCTCCGAAATAGCCTGGTCAAACTGACGAATCAACGAAACTTGAATCTTATCTAACTGTTTATTAAAGCGCTTAGTTAAGTCCATAGATACCTCCTACTTTCGAAACGTATCTCTATTATACTACAAAAGCCCCACGACCGCAAAAATACATTATAGAATAACGCTAGCATAACAAATTGAAGTATGTTAATTTAAATTGATTACAACACTATGTTTTTAGAATACTCAATGAAAATCTCATGAGACTAGGAATCGAGGTGAAAGCATAACTAAAGTTAGGTAAGCCGAAGATGACAACGTATCATGAGATTTTCGACGAGTATTGAGGTTTTGATAATCTTCGTTACAACTATTCTAGCACCATTACTGATTACTATTACCGGTAATGTCATTTCTGAGTGGATAGTCAGAAAGTGGCTAGATAAGCGCGACAAAAAAATATAACCTGAGTTTAGTTTTAATGTAACTGGACAAAAAGAAATACCAGAGGTGGAGCTCTGGTATTTTTGTTTTTGCCAAGACTTCGTTACAGTTCTTGTAAGATTATTATCACATAATTAGCACTACTTGTCAAATAATTGTTAGCTCCACTTTCTATTTTACTTTTCCTGTTTACAGGTCTATAATGGTAACAGATTCTATTTGGAGGTTCTTATGTCATTTCTATCAAAAAATGGAGCAGGCATCTTGGCCTGCCTTCTCATTTCTATCGTATCTTGGTACTTAGGAGGATTCTTCCCTATTATTGGCGCACCTGTTTTTGCGATTTTTATGGGCATGCTTCTCCATCCCTTTCTCTCATCCTATAAACAACTGGATGCGGGATTGACCTTTAGTTCCAAGAAATTGCTCCAGTATGCCGTTATCTTGCTTGGTTTTGGTCTCAATATCTCGCAAGTCTTCGCAGTTGGGCAATCTTCACTCCCTGTTATCCTGTCCACCATTTCAATAGCCTTGATTGTTGCCTACCTCTTCCAGCGCTTCTTTGCACTGGATACAAAACTGGCTACCTTGATTGGAGTAGGTTCTTCTATCTGTGGTGGTTCTGCTATTGCGGCGACAGCACCTGTTATCCATGCCAAGGAAAAGGAAGTAGCCCAAGCTATCTCCGTTATCTTTTTCTTCAATGTCTTGGCTGCGCTCATATTTCCAACCCTAGGCACCTGGTTTCATCTATCCAATGATGGCTTCGCCCTCTTTGCAGGGACTGCGGTCAATGACACTTCCTCTGTAACGGCTACCGCCAGCGCCTGGGATAGTCTCTACCAGACCAATACCCTCGAATCCGCAACCATTGTCAAACTCACACGAACCCTAGCAATCATCCCCATCACTCTCTTTCTCTCCTACTGGCAAAGTCGCAAGCAAAAAAATAAGCAAGGATTGCAACTGAAAAAAGTCTTCCCACTTTTTATCCTTTACTTCATCCTTGCCTCTCTCCTAACCACCCTCCTGACCTCTCTTGGTGTGTCTAGTAGTTTCTTTACCCCTCTCAAACAACTCTCCAAATTCCTCATTATCATGGCCATGAGTGCTATCGGTCTCAAAACAAATCTGGTCGCTATGGTCAAATCCAGCGGAAAATCCATTGTCCTCGGAGCCATCTGCTGGATAGCCATCATTCTCACCAGTCTCGGGATGCAGACCCTTATCGGCATTTTCTAATACTCTTCGAAAATCTCTTCAAACCACGTCAACGTCGCCTTGCCGTATGTATGGTTACTGACTTCGTCAGTTTCATCTATAACCTCAAAGCCGTGCTTTGAGCAGCCTGCGGCTAGTTTTCTAGTTTTCTCTTTGATTTTCATTGAGTATAACACAAAAGGTAGCCCACCAGCTACCTTTTCTTATGCTTCTTCAATCAAACGTGTATGTTCTCTCTTGATGCAGCGATTCATCACAATGTCATCACATCCTCCGGCACGCAAGATTTCTTCCGCCTCTAGACTTTCAAGCCCCAGCTGTGCCCAAAAAATCTTAGCATCAGCCTTGAGAAAATCACGCGCCACATCTGGCAAAAACTCACTGCGACGGTAAACATTGACAATATCTACAGGAAAAGGAATCTCAGCTAGGCTGGCATAAGCCTTTTCACCCAAGATTTCACCACCTGCCGCCTTGGGATTGACTGGGATGATTTTATAACCCCGATCCTGCATTTCCTTTGTCACTCGATTGCTAGTTGTTTCCTCACGGTCTGACAGGCCCACCACAGCAAGGGTTTTACTCGTTGCGAGATACTGACGAATCACGCCATCACTTGGATTGATAAATTCTTGACTCATAGAAATCCTCCTTTTTCATCAGTATAGCATATTTTGAAAAGGCTTGCAGAATTCTACTACAAAAAAGGAGGACTAGCCCCCTTTTTATTTAGCCTCATACCAGGTTGCCCCTTCATTCTCATCTGCGATGAGGGGAACACTGAGTTGGATGGCTTCTTCCATGGTTTGTTTGACCAATTTTTTCATCTCTACCAGTTCCGATTTAGGAACTTCAAGGACGATTTCATCGTGCACTTGCAACAGCATCTTGGTCTGATAACCACCTTCAACCAAGGCCTTGTCTAGCTGAATCATGGCAATCTTAAGAATATCTGCCGCAGATCCCTGGATAGGAGAGTTGATAGCAGTTCGCTCCGCAAAACCACGAATGTTGAAGTTGCGCGAATTGATATCTGGCAACTCACGACGACGTTTAAAGAGGGTCTCTACATAGCCCTTATCACGCGCCTCACGCACCACTTCATCCATGTAGTTTTTAATACCTGGGAAGCGTTCAAAGTAGGTATCAATATAGGCTTTGGCTTCCTTACGGCTGATGCCCAAATTATTAGACAAACCAAAATCTGAAATCCCATAAACCACTCCAAAGTTCACCGCCTTGGCATTACGACGGTCATTTGCAGTCACATCCTCAGGACGTTCAATGCCAAAGACCCGCATGGCCGTTGAAGTATGGATGTCAGCTCCTTCTTGGAAAGCCTTAATTAAGTGCTCATCTTTAGAAATATGAGCCAAAACGCGCAATTCAATCTGTGAATAGTCCGAGCTGAGCAGCACGCTATCCTCCCACTCAGGCACAAAAGCCTTACGAATGAGACGGCCTTGTTCCAAACGAACAGGGATATTTTGCAAGTTTGGATCTACACTAGACAGACGCCCAGTCTGAGTCAAATCCTGCACATAGCGCGTGTGAATCTTGCCATCAGCCAAAATCCAATCCTGCAAGCCAATTACATAAGTCGATTGAATCTTGGCAATCTGACGGTAGTCTAGAATTTTCTTAACAATCGGAGCAATAGGAGCCAAACGTTCCAACACATCCACCGCTGTTGAGTAACCCGTTTTAGTTTTCTTAGTGTATTCTAGAGGAAGACCCAACTTTTCAAAAAGGAGGACGCCTAACTGCTTAGGCGAGTTGATATTAAATTCCTCACCAGCCAGCTCATAAATCTCTTGAGTCAGTTTTTCAATGACAAGCTCATTTTCAGCCTGCATCTCAAGCAAGGTCTCTTTCTTGACCGTAATCCCAGCAATTTCCATCTTAGCAAGGACAAAAGCCAGAGGTTGCTCCATATCATAAAGAAGCTCTAATTGCCCATTTTCGCTGAGTTTTTCAAGCAAAATAGGCTCTGTTTCGACCAAAACAGCAAGCTTACGAACCAAATGTTCCAAGAATTTCTCGCGTTCAGGAATGGCCCTCTTGACACCTTTACCATAGAAAGTCTCATCATCGACCAAATAAGTCTGACCATAAAGACTAGCGATGGTCGCAATTTCATTGTCTTCCACAGTCGAAAGGAGGTATTTAGCCAAACGACTGTCAAAAGCAGGCGCTTGCAAATCCAGACCAAAACGATTCAAGAGAACTTTAGCCTTCTTAAAGTCATACACTCTCAGAGGTGTTTTTTCTAGAAAATCCTTAAAAATCGGATCCTGCAAAAGTTCAAGCTTGTCTGTAGCATAGAGCTTATCGCCACAAGACCAAGCAAAACCAACCAAATCATCCGTATGGTAATTCTCACCAAAAAGCTCAAAATGGAAGATAGACTCTTCACTCAGCATATCTTGACTGATTTGGTCAACAATAGTAAAGTCCAAACTCTCAGCCACTTCAGCTGACGATACATTTAAAGTCTGCTTGAGCTGTTTGAAGCCCATCTCATCGTAGAATTTCCCAAGATTTTCAACATCTGGACCACTATAGACCAAATCCTCCAAACCAATCTCAATCGGTGCCTTGGTATCAATGGTCGCCAGTGTTTTAGACAAAAAGGCCTGTTCCTTATCATTGATGAGATTTTCCTTCATCTTAGAAGCCTTCATCCCATCGATATTTTCATAAATCCCCTCAAGCGAACCATGCTCCAGCAAGAGCTTGATACCCGTCTTTTCACCAATTTTGGTCACCCCAGGGATATTATCCGACTTATCACCCATGAGCGCCTTGAGATCGATAAACTGAGTCGGTGTGAGGCCCATCTTTTCCATAAGATATTCTGGCGTAAAGGCCTCAAACTCAGCCACACCTTTCTTGGAAATCTCAACCACCGTATGCTCATCCGTCAGCTGAATCAAGTCCTTGTCCCCGCTGACAATGGTAATATCAAAACCATCCTGCTCAGCTAGTTTATCCAGCGTCCCAATGATGTCATCTGCCTCATATTGAGCCAACTCATAGTGACGAATCCCCATATGATCCAACAACTCACGAATGAAAGGAAATTGCTCACGAAACTCATCAGGAGTCTTAGCCCGACCACCCTTATAGTCCGCATACATCTCTGTACGGAAGGTCGTCTTTCCCGCATCAAAAGCCACCAAAATATGACTAGGCTCAATCCGTTCCAATAAATGACTTAACATCAACTGAAAGCCATAAATGGCATTGGTATGCAAACCAGCCGCATTCTTAAAACGGTCCAACTGCTGATAGAGCGCAAAAAACGCCCTAAAGGCAACAGAAGACCCATCAATCAATAATAATTTTTTCTTATCCATACACCCATTATAAAGGAAAGCACCAAAAAATACCATTGGGAAGAGCTAGACCAAGTATTTTTCATACTTTTCCCTAATATAATCATTTAGTTTTAAAAAATCGCTCCAAACATTCAAAAATATTTGGGACTTCCCTTAATAAATCTGTTACTTTCTTTTTCAAGATAGCCCAAGCTTGCTCAATAGGATTCAAATCCAGTGAATAAGGTGGTAGAGGTAAGAAAAAGTGTTTATCTTGAATGCAAAGTTCATCCAAAATGTTCTTGGGATGAAAACTAGCATTGTCCATGATAATGACATGAGATGTCTTTAAAGCAGGCAAGAGTTACGTTTTGAACTACTCCACAAAAAAGTCACTCGTCATGCTCTCCTTGTAAATCATGGGAGCTATAAACTCTCCGTCTACTTGTCCTGCAACAATTGAAGTCCGGTCAAAACGTCGTCCACTAATCTTTTCATAGACTTTCTCTCCTCTATGAGCCCGTGCATAAGGACGATAGAGGTAGCGGTCGATTACCGTTTCGTCAATATATAAGATTGGTAAATCTTTTAGGATATCCAAAATATCAAGAAATTCAGCGACTTTATCAGGATTTTGTCCCTTAAAGCTAGTCGTCTTTTTTAAGTGACCTTAATCTGCTTTAAAGCTGCCCATACTGAAGGGACAGCACAATCAAAATGTGCCGCAATTTCCTGTAAAAAAGCGTCTGGATGAGCCTCTACAGAGGTTTTCAGTTCCTCTAAAAGAATCTTTCGCTTTTTCCGCTCTAAGTGTCCTTGTTCACGTAACTTCTTTTCCCACGTGAAGAGAGTTCTGACGCCAACATCAAAAACTTTGGCTGCCTCGACATGGCTATGTCCCTCTTTGATGTAATCTAATGCTCCTTGTTTAAAATCTGTACTATATGCCATAGCTTTATTATAATATGCTCGTTTAAAACTAAGCAACTATAATTATAAATCATGACATAAGAAAAGGAACATCTCCAACTACAGAAATGCTCCTTTTTTTGATAGTTAGAAGCGAGTTTTTGCCCAGCCTCTTGGTCATTAAATCTTTTTCTCAATACTGAAAAGTGGAGAAAGTGGACGTTTTTCATGGATACGTACAATAGCATCCCCCAATAAATGAGCAATTGAAATCTGCTCAATCTTATCAATCAAACGCTCTTCTGGCAGATAGATGGTATCCAAAACAACCAATTTCTTAATAGCTGATTTTTGGATATTGTCCATAGCAGGACCAGAAAGAACTGGGTGCGTACAGCTTGCATAGACTTCAACAGCACCAGCTTCCGCAAGGGCATCTGCCGCATGACAAATGGTTCCAGCCGTATCAATCATATCATCAATCAAGATACAAGTCTTGCCTTCGACCTTACCGATGATGTTCATGACTTCACTGGTATTCATCTTATCAACGCTACGACGTTTGTCAATGATAGCAATAGATGTTTTCAAAAATTCTGCCAACTTACGAGCACGAGTCACCCCTCCATGGTCTGGGCTGACAACCACATAGTCAGAACCAACCATGCCACGACGCTCAAAATAATCCGCAATCAGAGGAGCCCCCATCAAGTGATCCACAGGAATATCAAAGAATCCTTGAATCTGCGCAGCATGCAAGTCGATCGTCAATAAACGATCCACTCCAGCTACTTCAAGCATATTTGCGACAAGTTTTGAAGTGATTGGCTCACGCGCTCTCGCCTTTCTATCCTGACGTGCATACCCATAGTAAGGCATGACAACATTGACAGATTCTGCACTGGCACGCTTCAAAGCATCCACCATAATCAAAATTTCAAGCAGATTGTCATTTACAGGCGAGCTAGTTGATTGTAGGATAAAGACGTGTTTCCCACGGATTGATTCTTCGATGTTGACCTGAATCTCTCCATCCGAAAATTGGCGAACACTTGATTTCCCCAACTCTATCCCAATCTCCTGCGCCACACGTTCTGCCAATTCTTTATTAGAAGAAAGGGCAAACAGCTTTAAATCAGAAAAAGACATGATTTCCTCCGGTATATATGTATCGCTTGTGCTTTTCACAAGATTTTTCCATCTACCATTGTAGCGCTTTTTGCACTATTTTTCAATCAAAAATAAAAGAAGGGCACCATATTTGTACCCTTGCATCATTCTTTTGAAAAATATTCTAGTTCATCAACTCATCGTTCTTCTCAACAAAGCGATAAGCCTGATAAAAACCGTAAAGAGCAATAGCCGTAACCACTGGAATCGCTAAAGGCAACTCTGTCTCCAACTCCACAAAAGGAGAGTTAAACAAGAAGTGAGTTCCCAAGGCTAAACCTAGGAAAATAAGCCCCTGTTTCTTGCCAACCTTCTGCCCTTTATAGGATCTGTAAAGCAAGTAAACACCTACTACCGCCAAACCTGAAAAAGTCCAGTGAGAGGCAATTCCTGAGATGATACGCTCTAAAATTCTCGAAATAGTAAAGTCAAATCCCTCTGGCAAATCCGTACGAATATAACCAATATCCTCAATCATTTGGAATCCCAAACCAGAAGCAATCCCAAGTAAAAACAAAGATTTTAATTTTCGCACAGGAATCAAAGCTAAAACAAAGACAAGTGGCAACAATTTCAAGGGTTCTTCTACCAAAGGAGCCACAATCGCACTTTCAAAGGCATTTAAAAATGTACTATCTGGGAAAAGAACGCCCAGAAAATCATGAATGTAGGTATTTGCAAAGCTAGACAGCCAGCCTGAAAAAAACATCCCACCTAATAAAGACAAAATCAAGGCATTCTTTGGCAATTCCCATTTTTTCCCAATACGGAAAAGGAAATAAAGAGCCGGAATCATGTAAAAAAGAGCTAGAAAGATAGAAACTCCCATTAATCCATATTCCGCACCTGACATCGAACCGTCCGTATAGTAGATGGTTTCATATTGTAAACCAATACATAGCAATAAGATAAAAATAAATAAAATGCTGTTTTTCTTCATACACTTTCTTTCTAAATGAAGTATTTATAATTCTACGACTGTCATACTTCCTGTATCCACATCGTAAATGGCACCAGAGATAATGACATCGTCTGGTATTAGGGGAGACTCGATAAGGGCTTGCATGTCCTCACGCACACTCTCCTCTATATCTTGGAAGGGCAAAAAGTCCTGGTCTGATACATCGACACCTAGTTCCTCTTTTAAATACTCCTGAAAAGGTCCATTTTCAAAGGTCTGAGCACCACAGTCTGTATGGTGCAGCACCACAATCTCTCTTGTCCCCATCTGTTGCTGGGAAATCACCAGCGAACGAATCATGTCCTCAGTCACTCGACCACCTGCATTCCGCAAGATATGAGCATCCCCAAGTGCCAAACCTAGAGCTTGCGCAACGTGCAGACGTGAATCCATACAGGTCACAATGGCAACTCTAGTTTTGGGTTTAAGTGGCAGATTTAACTGCCCATGTAGGGCAACATAAGCCTGATTGGCTTGCATAAACTGTTCAAAATACGACACGATTCCCTCCTTGAAAATTTGATAGTCAAATATTTCTCCTATCTTATCATTTTTAAGAGGATTTGTCACGGATTATGCAAAGACCTTTTTCAAAACTTCCTGAATCGTTGTCACACCAATGACCTGAATTTCCTTGGGCGGAGTGATTCCTGTCAAGGAATTCTTGGGTACATAAATCTTAGTAAAGCCCAGTTTAGCAGCTTCGTTGATACGTTGTTCGATACGATTGACACGGCGAATCTCTCCCGTCAAGCCAAGTTCTCCTACAAAACATTCCTGAGGATTGGTTGGCTTGTCTTTGTAGCTCGAAGCAATAGCAACTGCAACAGCCAAGTCAATGGCAGGTTCATCCAATTTGACACCGCCAGCAGATTTGAGATAGGCATCCTGATTTTGCAAGAGAAGACCTGCCCGTTTTTCCAAAACAGCCATAATCAAGCTAGCACGATTAAAATCAAGTCCTGTCGTAGTACGCTTGGCATTTCCAAACATGGTTGGTGTCACCAAAGCCTGTACCTCCGCTAGAATAGGACGTGTCCCTTCCATGGTCACAACGATTGACGAACCAGTCGCCCCGTCCAAACGCTCTTCTAGGAAAACTTGACTCGGATTGAGCACCTCAACCAAGCCACCCGACTGCATCTCAAAAATCCCAATCTCATTAGTGGAGCCAAAACGGTTTTTGACCGCTCTCAAAATACGAAAGGTATGGTGACGCTCTCCTTCAAAGTAAAGCACTGTATCCACCATATGCTCCAACATACGAGGCCCAGCCAAGGTTCCTTCCTTGGTCACATGACCTACGATAAAGATAGCAATATTATTTGTCTTAGCCAGCTGCATGAGTTCAGCCGTCACCTCACGCACCTGAGACACAGACCCCTGCACCCCTGAAATCTCAGGAGACATAATGGTCTGGATGGAGTCGATAATGAGAAAGTCTGGCTGGATACGTTCCACCTCTGCTCGAACACTCTGCATATTGGTCTCTGCATAGAGATAAAACTCGCTATCAATATCACCCAAACGCTCTGCTCGTAACTTGATCTGCTGGGCAGACTCCTCCCCACTGACATAGAGAACAGTTCCCACTTGAGACAGCTGGGTCGAAACTTGTAGGAGAAGAGTTGATTTTCCAATCCCAGGATCCCCACCGATGAGGACGAGACTTCCTGGCACCACTCCGCCTCCAAGCACACGGTTGAATTCCTCCATCTCCGTCTTAGTTCGATTGACATTGATCGAAGTCACCTCAGCCAGTTTCATGGGCTTGGTTTTCTCCCCTGTCAAGGACACACGCGCATTCTTGACCTCTGCAACCTCAACCTCTTCTACAAAAGAAGACCAAGACCCACAGTTAGGACAACGTCCTAGATACTTAGGTGAATTATATTCACAATTTTGACACACAAATGTCGCTTTTTTCTTTGCGATGATAAACCTCTTTCTATATCTCTAGCTCACACTCAATCACTTGGCAAAAATCAATCTTCTCATTTGGCACAAACTGGCGCATGAGCATTCCGTGAGTTACAATGATAATAGTTTTATAATTTTTATATTTTTCCAAAGCTCTTAAAAAACGATGACGCATCTCTAAATCAGTTTCATAGCGATAAGGAGAATCTTCAGATAAACCGCCTTGATGTTTTAGATAATATTCATGAGCTACCAATACACTAGTTAAATCAGAGTTAGTGCCATCTAAGTCTGGACGCCACTCATGAAAAAACGGCTCCACAAATAAGTCCAATCCTGTTTCAACTGCTATATAATGGGCTGTTTCTAAAGCCCTCGTCACAGACGATGAAATTATAATCTCTGCCTTTCCAAAACATGCAGTTTTAGCAACTTCTTTTGCCAGACTGCGACCTTTTCCTGTCAATGGCGCTAAATCACGACCAAAACCACTATAGAGTTGCGGATTTTCAAGTTTATCAAGCATACTATAATCTGGCTCCCCGTGGCGTACAAAGATAATCTTCATCCTAGTGACCAGTTGACCCAAAACCACCAGTTCGAACGCCGTCTGCAGCATCTCCATCTGCTATTAAGAAAGGAGCAAAGACAGCCTGAACCACGCGTTCCCCAACTTCAAGAACAACCTCTTGATCTGTAATATTCTTCATCTGAGCAAAAATATGCCCTTCATTCTCAGGATTTCCATAATAATCCCCATCAATGACCCCAACTGAATTAATTAAAACCAAGCCCTTCTTACGAGGATTTGAAGAGCGATCATAGAGGTAGAGAACCTCAGTCGGCTGCATATAAGCCTTAACCCCTGTCGGAACCAAGACAATCTCTCCTGGCGCAATCACAGTCCGTTCCGCAACCTTTAAGTCGTAACCAGCCGCATGCGCTGTCTCACGCTTGGGCAATAAATTTTCATCTGTAAAAGTAGAAACCAATTCAAAACCACGAATTTTCATCATCTTCTCTTTTCTATTATCATTTATTCTAGATTATTCTATCTTATTTATTCGGAAAAAGCACGAAAAAAAGAGCACACAAACAACTTATGAAGATACGCTACGATACAATCATTTACAA
>CAUTUU010000038.1:0-18468 GCA_963541545.1 uncultured bacterium
AAGGAGAAAGCAGATGCTATTAATCAAAAACGGTCGTGTAATGGATCCCAAGTCTAGTTTGGATCAAGTGTGTGATGTCTTGGTCCAAGATGGGAAAATTGTCGAAATTGCGCCTGAGATTAAAGAAGAAGGAGCAGAAACGATTGATGCTACTGGTCTTGTAGTTGCGCCTGGTTTGGTTGATATCCATGTTCATTTCCGTGAACCTGGTCAAACGCACAAGGAGGATATTCATACGGGTGCCCTAGCAGCCGCTGCAGGTGGTTTTACAACAGTTGTCATGATGGCTAATACTAGTCCAACTATTTCGGACGTGGATACCTTACAAGAAGTTCTCCAGTCAGCTGCCAAAGAGAAGATTAATGTCAAGACGGTTGCGACCATTACTAAAAATTTTAATGGCCAAGATTTGACTGACTTTAAAGCACTTTTAGAAGCAGGGGCAGTTGGTTTTTCTGATGACGGTATTCCTCTTGAGAGCAGTAAAGTGGTCAAGGAAGCCATGGAAGAAGCCAAAAAGCTCAATACCTTTATCAGTCTTCATGAGGAAGATCCAGGTTTGAATGGGATTCTTGGATTTAATGAAAACATTGCTAAAGAACATTTCCATATCTGCGGTGCGACTGGGGTGGCTGAGTACGCTATGATGGCGCGTGATGTCATGATTGCCTATGCGACTAAGGCTCATGTTCATATTCAGCATTTGTCTAAGGAAGAAAGTGTTAAAGTAGTTGAGTTCGCTCAAGGATTGGGGGCGCAAGTCACAGCAGAAGTAGCGCCACAGCATTTTTCTAAGACAGAAGCACTTCTTTTGACACAAGGAAGCAATGCTAAGATGAATCCGCCGCTTCGTTTGGAATCAGACCGTCGTGCTGTTATCGAAGGTCTTAAATCAGGCGTCATCACAGTTATCGCAACTGACCACGCGCCTCACCATGCGGATGAAAAAAATGTTGAGGATATTACCAAAGCGCCATCTGGTATGACTGGCTTAGAAACATCCCTGTCTCTCGGCTTGACCTATTTGGTAGAAGCTGGTGAGTTAAGCTTGATGGAATTACTTGAAAAAATGACACACAATCCAGCCAAGCTTTACAACTTTGAAGCAGGTTACTTGGCTGAGAATGGTCCAGCGGATATTACTATTTTTGATGCTAAGGTTGACCGCCTTGTGAACTCCCATTTTGCTTCCAAAGCATCTAATTCACCATTCATCGGTGAAACCTTAAAAGGGCAGGTTAAATATACCATCTGTAAGGGACAAATTGTCTATCAAAACTAGGTGGGAGTCTGCTCTGTAAACAAAAAGAATAGAGAGCCTATATGTACCAGACCCATCATTTTAAAGACAAGTTTATCTTATTTTTAAAGATATTTTTCCCTATCCTGATTTATCAATTTGCAAATTATTCTGCATCCTTTGTTGATACGACTATGACTGGCCAATACAATACCATGGACTTGGCTGGTGTGTCTATGGCAACCAGTATCTGGAATCCTTTCTTTACATTTCTGACAGGGATTGTGTCAGCCTTGGTGCCTATCATTGGTCACCATCTTGGTCGAGGAAAAAAGGAAGAAGTTGCGTCTGATTTTTACCAATTTATTTATTTGGCCTTGGGTCTATCTGTGGTCTTGCTGGGGATGGTACTTTTCCTGGCACCACCAATCTTGAATCATATTGGACTAGAAGCGCCGGTGGCGGCAGTAGCGGTTCGCTATCTTTGGTTTTTATCTATCGGAATTATCCCCTTGTTACTCTTTAGTGTCATTCGTTCCTTGCTGGATTCGCTGGGCTTGACTAAGTTGTCCATGTATCTCATGCTTTTGTTACTTCCTCTCAATAGCGGATTTAACTATCTCTTGATTTACGGGGCCTTTGGTATTCCAGAACTGGGAGGTGCTGGTGCTGGTTTAGGAACATCCTTGGCCTACTGGGTCTTGCTGGGGATTTCTGTTCTGGTTTTATTTAAACAGGAGAAGCTCAAAGCCTTACACCTTGAGAAACGAATTCCACTTAATATGGATAAAATTAAGGAAGGGGTTCGCTTAGGTCTGCCTATTGGAGGAACTGTCTTTGCGGAAGTGGCTATTTTCTCCGTGGTTGGCTTGATTATGGCGAAGTTCTCGTCCTTGATTATCGCTAGCCACCAGTCAGCTATGAACTTCTCAAGTCTCATGTACGCCTTTCCTATGAGTATCTCATCTGCTATGGCTATTGTCGTTTCCTATGAAGTGGGTGCCAAGCGATTTGATGATGCGAAAACCTATATTGGTCTAGGAAGATGGACTGCCCTCATTTTTGCTGCCTTCACCTTATCCTTCCTTTACATTTTTAGAGGAAATGTGGCTAGTCTGTATGGTAACGACCCAGAATTCATCGATTTGACAGCGCGCTTTTTGACTTACAGTCTCTTCTTCCAGTTAGCAGATACCTTTGCGGCACCCCTTCAGGGAATTTTACGGGGTTATAAGGATACAGTTATTCCTTTTTACCTTGGTTTGGTTGGTTATTGGGGCGTAGCAATCCCAGTGGCTATGGTATTTGATTCCCTAACAGATTTTGGCGCTTATTCATACTGGATAGGCTTGATTATTAGTCTGATTGTGAGTGGGGCGCTCTACCGTTGGCGTTTAACTGTGATTATGAAAAGATTTGAATCTTTAGCAAAATCTAAATGACAAAAAGTTTGTGAAAAAATATTCTTAACTAGAAAATCCCTTGTTCTCATGGGGTTTTCTTTTTTATTTTGTGAAATTTCATCGAGAAAAACTTTGACAGTATTTTCCAAAAACGGTAAAATAGTAAGGTAAGAAGAAAGTTAGAAAGGCAAGAAGATGTCAACTTTAGATAAAAATCTTTTGCTCGAAATGTTCCGTAAGATGGAAGAAATCCGTCGCATGGACTTAAAAATTGCGCAATTAGTAAAGAAAGGGAAAGTGCCAGGGATGACGCACTTTTCTGTTGGAGAAGAAGCAGCCAACGTGGGTGCTATGTTGGCTCTCAACCCAGATGATCTGATTACCTCAAACCACCGTGGTCATGGACAAGCTATTGCCAAAGGGATTGACCTCAACGGAATGATGGCTGAAATCCTTGGTAAATACACTGGAACCTGTAAAGGTAAAGGTGGCTCTATGCATATCGCCGACCTTGATGCTGGTAACCTCGGTGCCAATGGTATCGTAGGTGGTGGTATGGGAATCGCTGTTGGTGCAGCCCTCAGTCAGCAAATGCAACATACCGGTAAAATCGTTGTCTGCTTCTTTGGAGATGGTGCGACCAACGAAGGTGTTTTCCACGAAGCAGTGAACATGGCTTCTATCTGGAACCTGCCAGTCATTTTCTATTGCATTAACAACGGTTATGGGATTTCTGCGGATATCAAGAAAATGACCAATGTAGAACATATCCATCAACGTAGCGCCGCTTATGGAATTCCTGGAATGTTCATCGAAGACGGTAACAATGTCATCGACGTCTATGAAGGATTTAAGAAAGCTGTAGATCATGTTCGTGGTGGCAATGGTCCAGTCTTGATTGAAAGTGTAACTTATCGCTGGCTTGGTCACTCATCATCTGACCCTGGTAAATATCGTACGCGTGAAGAAGTGGAATTGTGGAAACAAAAAGATCCAATCGAAAACCTACGCAAGTACCTTATTGAAAATAACATTGCAAGTGCCGAAGAATTGGAAGAAATCCAAGCGCAAGTCAAGGAAGCAGTAGAAGCTTCTGTTAAATTTGCAGAGGAAAGTCCATTCCCACCGCTTGAATCAGCATTTGAAGATATTTACGCAGACTAAGGAGAAAGAGATAAAATGGAAACAAAAACAATGTCCTTCCGTGACACCATTATCCTTGCTATGTCTGAGGAAATGCGTCGCGATGAAAATGTATTCTTGATGGGAGAAGACGTCGGTGTCTTCGGAGGAGACTTCGGTACTTCTGTTGGAATGCTTGAAGAATTTGGTCCAGAACGTGTCCGTGACTGTCCGATTTCTGAAGCTGCTATTTCAGGAGCAGCAGCAGGAGCAGCCATGACAGGACTTCGTCCAATTGTCGATATGACCTTTATGGACTTCTCGGTCATTGCCATGGACAATATCGTCAACCAAGCAGCTAAAACACGTTACATGTTTGGTGGTAAAGGTCAGGTGCCAATGACTGTTCGGTGCGCAGCTGGTAATGGAGTTGGATCTGCAGCCCAGCACTCACAATCACTAGAGTCTTGGTTTACTCACATTCCTGGTCTTAAGGTTGTGGCACCAGGTACGCCTGCGGACATGAAAGGACTGCTCAAGTCTTCTATCCGTGATAACAACCCAGTTATTATTCTTGAGTACAAGTCAGAATTTAACCAAAAAGGGGAAGTGCCAGTTGATCCAGACTACACAATCCCACTTGGAGTTGGCGAAATCAAACGCGAAGGTACAGATGTAACGGTTGTTACTTATGGAAAAATGATTCGCCGTGTGGTTCAAGCAGCTGAAGAATTAGCAGAAGAAGGAATTTCAGTTGAAATTGTGGACCCCCGTACCCTCGTTCCGCTTGATAAGGATATCATCATCAACTCAGTGAAGAAGACTGGTAAGGTTGTTCTGGTCAACGATGCCCACAAAACAAGCGGCTATATCGGCGAGATTTCAGCTATTATTTCAGAGTCAGAAGCATTTGACTATCTAGATGCACCAATCCGTCGTTGTGCAGGAGAAGATGTGCCGATGCCTTACGCGCAAAACCTAGAAAATGCAATGATTCCAACAGTTGAAAGCATCAAAGATGCCATCCGTAAAACTTATAACAAAGAATGAGATTACATAATATAAATTATGTAAAAACGTATCTTGTCACAAGAAGAGTTGGTTCGATAATAACCGACGAAAGATATAGTAAGTCTACATGGTTGGTTGCTTGATAGTGACAACCGTAGCAACTTGAGATACGTGTTGTATCCAAGTGATTTAAAGAGTTGCGACATGAGAGAGTCGAATCGATAATATTCGACGAATGAATTAGTAAGTCTACTAGGTTGACCGCCTAATAGCGGCAACCGTAGCAACTTGATATACGTGTTGTATCCAAGTGATTTGAAGAGTTGCGACATGAGTGAGTCGAATCGATAATATTCGACAAATGAATTAGTAAGTCTACTAGGTTGTCCGCCTGATAGCGGCAACCGTAGCAACTTGAGACACGTGTTGTATCCAAGTTGCTTGTAGAGTTGAACACGGGCTAAAAGCTCGGAAAAAAGATAAATCTCCTTGGTTTCATCGAAGCCATCGTCGATTTCCTATTTTTCAGTCGCTTTTAACGCCCTTTGTATCATTTAATTGAACTCGGACTAAAGTCTGTGTGAAAAAGATAAACTTTCCTAGAAACTAAAGTTTCTTCGTCAAGTTTCCTATTTTCACTTTGACTTTTGACACCCTTAGTATCTTATAATAGAATTGGAGAGGTCATGGCTGATGACAAGCTAAGAGCGACTCCTGCAGCTAGAAAGTTAGCGGATGATTTAGGGATCAACCTCTACGACGTTTCTGGCTCAGGTGCAAACGGTCGTGTCCACAAAGAAGACGTGGAAACTTATAAAGACACAAACGTGGTTCGCATTTCGCCACTTGCAAAACGAATTGCCCTCGAACATAACATTGCTTGGCAGGAAATCCAAGGAACTGGTCATCGTGGTAAAATCATGAAGAAGGATGTCTTGGCCTTGCTTCCTGAAAACATCGAAAACGACACCATCAAGTCTCCTGCTCAGATTGAAAAAGTAGAAGAAGTTCCTGATAACGTAACACCATACGGTGAAATCGAGCGTATTCCAATGACACCAATGCGTAAGGTTATTGCCCAACGTATGGTTGAATCTTACCTAACTGCGCCAACCTTCACGCTCAACTATGAAGTTGATATGACTGAAATGTTGGCTCTTCGTAAGAAGGTTCTTGAGCCAATCATGGAAGCAACTGGGAAGAAGACTACTGTAACAGACCTTCTTTCACTTGCAGTTGTGAAGACCTTGATGAAACACCCATACATCAACGCTTCATTGACAGAAGATGGCAAGACCATTATCACTCATAACTACGTCAACCTTGCCATGGCAGTTGGGATGGATAATGGATTGATGACACCTGTTGTTTACAATGCTGAGAAGATGAGTCTTTCAGAACTGGTTGTAGCCTTTAAGGATGTTATTGGCCGTACCTTGGATGGTAAATTGGCTCCAAGTGAGTTGCAAAATTCAACCTTCACAATCAGTAATTTGGGAATGTTTGGCGTTCAGTCCTTTGGTCCTATCATCAACCAACCAAACTCAGCTATCCTTGGTGTGAGCTCGACAATCGAGAAGCCAGTTGTCGTCAATGGTGAAATTGTGATTCGCCCTATCATGAGCCTAGGATTAACCATTGACCACCGTGTCGTAGATGGTATGGCTGGTGCTAAGTTTATGAAAGACTTGAAAGAATTGATTGAAAATCCAATCTCAATGTTGATTTAAGAGCAAGAGTATTTATTTTTAAGATATAGATAAAGGAAGGAAGACATGGCCTTAGAAGTAATTATGCCAAAAGCCGGCGTGGATATGACAGAAGGACAAATCGTCCAATGGAATAAAAAAGTCGGAGAATTTGTAAAAGAAGGAGAAATCCTTTTGGAAATCATGACTGATAAAGTCAGCATGGAATTGGAAGCCGAAGAAGATGGTTATTTGATTGCTATCCTTAAAGGGGACGGTGAAACTGTCCCTGTAACGGAAGTTATCGGTTACCTCGGAGAAGAAGGGGAAAATATCCCAACAGCTGGAGCCGCAGCACCAGAAGCTAGCCCAGCACCTGCAGCAAGTGCGTCAAACGATGATGGTAAGAGCGATGATGCTTTTGATATCGTTGTGATTGGTGGAGGTCCTGCTGGTTATGTGGCGGCGATTAAAGCTGCCCAACTCGGTGGTAAGGTTGCCCTCGTTGAGAAATCTGAACTCGGTGGAACCTGCTTGAACCGTGGTTGTATTCCAACCAAGACCTACCTTCATAACGCTGAAATCATCGAAAACATCGGCCATGCAGCAAACCGTGGTATTGTCATCGAAAATCCAAACTTCACTGTAGATATGGATAAACTCCTTGAAACCAAGTCTAAGGTTGTCAATACTTTAGTTGGCGGAGTTGCAGGTCTTCTTCGTAGCTACGGAGTTACTGTTCATAAGGGAATTGGTACCATCACTAAAGACAAGAATGTCTTGGTAAATGGTTCTGAATTGCTTGAAACCAAGAAAATCATCCTTGCTGGTGGTTCAAAAGTCAGCAAAATCAACGTCCCTGGTATGGAATCTCCACTTGTCATGACTAGTGATGACATTCTTGAAATGAATGAAGTGCCAGAAAGCCTTGTTATCATCGGTGGTGGCGTTGTTGGTATCGAACTTGGTCAGGCCTTCATGACATTTGGTTCAAAAGTAACTGTTATCGAAATGATGGACCGTATCGTGCCTGCTATGGATGCAGAAGTGTCTAAGAACCTTCGCTTGATTCTTGAACGTAAAGGAATGACCATCTTGACTGGTACTAAACTCCAAGAAATTATCGAGGAAAATGGTCAACTTCGTATCAAGGTTGAAGGAAAAGACGATATCATCGCAAGCAAAGCTCTTCTTTCAATCGGTCGTGTGCCAGACCTTGAAGGTATTGGAGAGGTTGAGTTTGAATTGGATCGTGGTCGTATCAAGGTCAATGAATACATGGAAACTTCTGTTCCAGGTATTTATGCACCAGGTGACATCAACGGTACTAAGATGTTGGCTCACGCCGCCTTCCGTATGGGTGAAGTTGCCGCTGAAAATGCTCTTAAAGGGAATCATGCTGTTGCCAAGTTGAATTTGACTCCTGCAGCCATCTATACTCTTCCTGAAGTAGCAGCAGTAGGTTTGACAGAAGAACAAGCCCGTGAGAAATACGATGTTGCCATCGGTAAGTTCAACTTTGCTGCTAACGGTCGTGCCATTGCATCAGATGCTGCTCAAGGTTTCGTAAAAGTTATCGCTGATAAGAAATACGGGGAAATCCTTGGTGTACACATCATCGGTCCTGCAGCTGCAGAATTGATCAACGAGGCATCAAGCATTATCGAAATGGAAATCACTGTTGAAGAAATGCTGAAAACCATCCACGGACACCCAACCTACTCTGAAGTGATGTACGAAGCATTTGCGGATGTTCTAGGAATGGCCATCCATTCACCTAAGAAAAAATAAAAGAAAGATAGATTAGACTGGAAAATATCTTTCCAGTCTCTATCGTATAAAGGGATATCATGAAATATATTATCAATCATTCAAACGACACTGCCTTTAATATTGCCTTGGAAGAATATGCCTTTAAACACCTTTTGGATGAGGATCAAATCTTCCTTCTTTGGATTAATAAACCATCAATCATTGTTGGTCGTCACCAGAATACTATTGAAGAAATCAACCGTGATTATGTTCGAGAAAATGGTATTGAGGTAGTCCGCCGTATCAGTGGTGGTGGAGCTGTTTATCACGATCTAAACAACCTCAACTATACCATCATTTCAAAAGAAGATGAAAACAAGGCCTTTGACTTCAAGAGCTTCTCAACTCCAGTTATCAATACCTTGGCTCAACTCGGTGTTAAAGCTGAATTCACAGGTCGTAATGACCTTGAGATTGATGGCAAAAAATTCTGTGGCAACGCCCAAGCCTATATCAATGGCCGTATCATGCACCACGGCTGCTTGCTCTTTGACGTTGATTTGTCAGTCCTTGCTAACGCACTCAAAGTTTCAAAAGATAAATTTGAATCAAAAGGTGTCAAATCCGTCCGTGCCCGAGTAACCAATATTGTCAATGAATTACCAGAAAAAATCACAGTTGAAGAATTCCGTGATTTGCTCTTGGAATACATGAAAAAAGAGTACCCAGAGATGACTGAATACGTCTTTTCAGAAGAAGAATTGGCTGAAATCAATCGCATCAAGGATACTAAGTTTGGAACTTGGGACTGGAACTACGGTAAATCACCTGAATTTAACGTCCGTCGTGGGACAAAATTCACCAGTGGTAAAGTCGAAGTCTTTGCTAATGTCGTCGAATCAAAAATCCAAGACATCAAGATTTATGGTGACTTCTTTGGTATCGAAGACGTTACTGCAGTAGAAGATGTCCTTCGTGGGGTGAGATACGAACGCGAAGATGTCCTCAAAGCGCTAGAAACCATTGATATCACACGCTACTTCGCTGGTATTAGCCGTGAAGAAATCGCTGAAGCAGTAGTGGGATAAATCAAAAAGAAGTTGGTTATTTTAGCAGCTTCTTTTTATGAACTATATTTTACATAATTTATTTTATGTATTTTATAAACTATCCAGAGCATTCTTTTGTTCATCATTGACGATATGGGTATAGAGGTCAGTGACTTGTGTACTGGCGTGTCCTAGCTGATGGCTGACCAAAACTTGCGATTTAGTTGCATCATAGAGCCTAGTTGCTAGGGTATGGCGGAGTTTGTGGGGAGTTACACGCACTTTGAAGTCCTCAGAGTACTTAGCAACCATCTTTTCCACACTGGAAGCATCGATACGATTGGGAACACCACGATAGAGTGTCAAAAAGAGGGCTGTATCCGTCTTTTCTGTCTTATAGCGTTGATTTCGAATGGCTAGATAATTCTCTAGATAAGGCTTAGCAAAGGCAGCGACATTGACTGAGTCACGTTTTCCACCCTTACGTGTGACATCAATAACCATCATTTTAAGATTGAGATCTCTTAGATCCAGATTAACAGCTTCAGATAAGCGGACACCAGAGGCCAAGAGAAGGGCAATAATGGCTAAATCTCGTTCCTTATTTTTACTGAATGATGAGAGAGCCCGATTTGAGAGCTGTTGTGGGTACTCTTGGTCAATATAAGTTAGAAAACCTTCAGTTTCATCACCTAGAAAGAGTTTTTGCTTGATATTTTCAGCTCTAGCAGCAAGCGTTTCTTTCTTTTTCTTGGTTGAAACTTTTTTCATTACATTACGATAGAAATAAGGTTCTCCCTGGTCGTTTTCAACTTCCTCGGTCAGATACTTATAAAGACTAGAAAGTGCTGACAAAGTCCGATTGATAGTTGTCTGTGAAACACCTTGCTTGGTTGTATTGGCATTCAGCAAAGGACGTTCACGTAGGTAAAGGATAAAGGATTCCATGTCTTTCTTAGACAGATTTTCCAAGACAGATAAAGAAATATCAGATATTTTATCGGCGTTTGAGATACCAGACTCCAAAACCCAGCTGAAAAATCGATCATATTCCTTGAGGTATTCGTACAAGGTTGTAAAACTGTAGGGGACAGCAAGCTTAGATTGGTAGTATTCAAGAACATACCAGGGCATGATTTGTTTTAGTTTGTCGATTCGTTCCAGTAAAATCTCGCGTTTCATGTATTTTCTCCATAAATAAGTCTACTAGTAGTATAGCATAGACTAATATATTTTTCAAGAAAATTATAGTTTTTCGGAAAGATGTTATAGGAGTTTTTTTAAAGTGATAAAAAAGACTTAAACCGATTTTATAACTGGAAATTTTTTTCATCATAAAAGTGGAAACTGGAAATTTTTCAAATGTACACCGTAACGAATGTAAAATTTAAAACCTTATTAAATCAAGATTTTTAGGCTTACAAGAGGTTTTTAAGTGACCGTTTTTGTACATTATGTATCTAAGCTATTATATCAAAAAATGTACTTTATCTTGCCTTAAAATAAAGTACATTTTGATTATAAAGTACATTTTTTAAAGAGTATACATTACGTCTTAAACCCAGTGCTATCAAGGGTTTATCCACTGTCTAGGGAAAAGTACAAAAATTTTTAGTTTTACAGATCTAAATCTTTGGAGTTATTATTGTGAATCATTATCTAGTGCTTTTTCTAGTTTCCAAATACTAAACCAGAATGAAATAGTTAACAGAATAAGGAAAATAAAAAAGAGATTATCAGTAACGATACTTCTGTTCATTCTACATAACTGAAGAGCTATATAAGGAGCTATGAGATACAAGATACATTGTATAATTGCTATTGTTTTCTTTTTCATGATTTTAATCTTACTGTACAGATTTGATACAGTAAACTCCTTTCTAGCTTTATGCTTTATCATTCCTAACTTGATTATAGTCTTATTTTTACCAAAGTTCAATTATTTGTATGTGAAATATCTTATCTGTAAAAAATAACCGATCTCATTGCTGAGAACCGGTTTTCTAATATATTTAATTAAGAAGCTTGTTTACATAATATAAATTATGTAAAACAAACTCTACAATAACAAGTCTTTTACTTTCCCAATTTCACTTTTTGGAATCACTAGATGAATCATATCACCCAGATACATTCTGGTTGAGCCGTTAACTGTTTGGCTCTTACCGTTATGAACTTGGGTGGTAATGAGGATGTTGTGTGGCAGGTTGAGTTCGTGTACTTGTTTTCCAGCGATTTTGTCAGATACAGGGATTTCAATGAGAGTGACTTCTCCTTCATCTGTCGCTTCTTCTGGCAGCATTTTTTCCAACATAGCCTCATAGACTGGCGCACCTTTAAGTAAATCCATGATGATATAGGCAACTAAGGTTACTAAACCAAGTGGCATGAGGTTGCGAATATCTCCTACCATCTCAGTTACGAGTATCATAGCAGTTAAGGGAGCCTTGGATATTGCTCCAAAGTATCCACTCATTCCCAGAATGACAAATATAGGAAATTGTTCCTGACTGACAAGTCCAATATTCACACAAATGACACCAACTAGGGCACCAAGCAAGGAACCAAGCGCCAGAATGGGTAGAAAAATTCCTCCTGGAAGGCCACTTCCATAACTAATCATACTCCAAAGAAAGCGAATTAAAAAGTAAGCTAATAGAACTTGGAAACTAAAATCTTGCTCAGTTAAGGAAAGAACCAGCTGATTTCCACCACCAAGGATTTGTGGTAAGAAGATTCCGACTGGTATGATGAGAATGAAAGCCAGAATTGGATAATAAGCTCTATCCAAACGGACTTTTTGACCAAGCCAGTCATAAACTCGACCAACATTGAGTACAGCTTTCTCATAGAGAAAACCGGAAATTCCCAGAAAAATTCCCATGAGGAGGTAAATCCAATACTGGTCTAGGGTCATGAGTGGGATATTGTCTGGCATATCCAGTACGGGTGTTAGGCCAAATATGAGCAGAGAGACAAAGTTTGCTACGAGACTGGCTGCTAGAGTTGAGACCCAGAAAAAGCGTGAAAAATGGTGATAAACTTCTTCTACGACAAAGAGAAGTCCTGCAATCGGAGCATTAAAGGCTGCAGCTAATCCTGCAGCAGCACCACTAGCAATCAGGGAACGTTCCTCTACTGGACTGGATTTAAGCCACTTGGCAATTCCTTTACCGCCAACCGCTCCAAGTTGTATACTAGGCCCTTCACGCCCTAACATAAGGCCACTAGCAATAGCCAAAATTCCTAGAATATATTTTTTCCAAAGTACGCCCCACCAGTTGAGGGTCATGAGTCCTTTCAGTTCAGCTTCGACTTGAGGAATTCCTGAACCTTTGATGTCTTTTTCTGACCGAGTTAATTTCGCACTGAGCCAACAAACTATTAAATAAAATAGACCAATGATAAAAAGATTGCGCACTAGGTGCGCTTGATCTTGATAAAGTCCTTGTATCAGGTGGAAGCCTTTTTCGATTGAAAACCGAAAGGATCCGACGATGAGTCCGACAACGAGTCCAACAATGATTCCTCGTCCAACTTGGGATAATATGGTGCTTGAGGCAAAGGCAAATTCTTTCTTGGAACTGAGTGTTTTTGACTGTTCCTCCATAATCATTCCTTCTAACTTAACTTTCTTTTTCTCCTGAAACCAGTGATTTAACGGGTTCAAAGCTGGTTCGGTGAATTGGGGTAACTCCTAGTTTTTCCATTCCTTCTAGGTGTTTAGCTGTTCCATATCCTGCATTAGCAGCGAAATCATAGCCAGGGTACTGCTGGTCGTATTCCTTCATCAATTCATCACGTGTCACCTTAGCCACTATAGATGCTGCTGCGATAGAGAGGGAGTTGGCATCTCCTTTGATGATAGATGTTTGTGAAATGGGCAATTCTAGTTTCATGGCATCAATCAAGAGATGCTCAGGTTGCGGACTGAGCTGGGAGATTGCTTCTTTCATGGCCAGTTTGGTCGCTTCATAGATATTGACCTGGTCGATGACTTGATTATCCATGATACCGATTCCGATTGATAAAGCTTGGTTCTGAACGGCTTGGAAAATCTCCAGATGTTTCTTTTTAGGAATTTTCTTGCTGTCGTTGAGACCTCTAATCTTACAATTTTTAGGTAAAATAACGGCTGCAGCAACTACTGGCCCAGCCAGAGGACCTCGGCCGACCTCATCAACACCAGCAATTAAGGTCAATCCTTGCTTATAAAGTTCTTTTTCGTAGGAAAGCATGGATTCCAAACGAAGCTCCTCATCCAATTCTGCCTGAATGGCTTTTTTACGCTTGCTGATTTCCTTTTGAACTCCAGAACGATTATCCTGCTCGAGTTCTAAAAAAATAGGGTTATCTAACTCTTTGACAGTAGCAAGGAGTTCTTTGATTTCTTTAATCGTCGCCATCGAGGTCTTCCAATGTATCTAAGGTATAGTTACCGAGTTTACCATCACGGACTTCCTTCACGAAGAGACTGTAAAAGCGGTCATAGTCGTCACGGAAACCGAGGGCACGGGTCATATCCATAATGATAACAGGCGCTTCTTCTTCAATTTGCATTTGTTTGAAGCGTTCAGCCAGCTTTTCTGGATAATGTTCTTTGAAATAATTGAGACCAAAAATGGTCACCTCATCCATAGGAAGCAACTGGTCTTTGATAGCTCCTGTCAAGGCTAGTTTAAGAGCAACAGTTTCATCTTCAAACTTAGGCCAGAGAATCCCCGGTGTATCCAAGATTTCCAAATCTTTATTGGTTTTGAGCCATTGTTGCCCCTTGGTAACACCTGGTTTATTGCCGACAACAGCAATTTTCTTACCAGCTAAACGGTTCATGAGAGTTGATTTACCAGCGTTTGGAATCCCGATAATCATGGTACGCAAGGTTTCAATCTGGATACCACGTTCCTTTTGGCGAGCAATCTTATCCGCCATGAGCTTTTTGGCCGCATCCGTTACGACTTTTACAGTTACTTGTTCTTTAGAATTGATAGCCAGAGTTTGGATTCCTTGTGATTCAAAATACTGGCGCCATTCCTTGGTCATTGCTGGGTCAGCCAAGTCTGCCTTGTTTAAAATCAAGAGTTTTGGTTTGTCACCAACAATCTTGGTCAACATAGGATTTTGACTAGATAGAGGTAAGCGTGCATCCACCAAAATTGTCACAAAATCAACAAATTTTAAATTTTCCTGCACCTGTCGACGAGCTTTAGACATGTGTCCAGGAAACCATTGAATAGTAGCCATTGAGTTTTTTTCCTTTCATAGCAAGGGTTTTGAGCCCCATATTTAATTTACTATCGTTTGAACATAGAGAGTTTTCAAATGATGTCCAAACAGTTCTTGTTTAATTACATAGAAATCTACTTTATATTATATCATGCCTTCTCTATTTTGTCTGATGATAGCCTTTTAAGCTCCCTGTATAGAAAAAAGCCATCAAATGATGACTTTTCATCGGGAGCAAAAAACTGCCTCCTTTATATTTTAAATATTTAAATGTCTTTTTTAAACAGTTGATTAAAGAAACCGTCTGTGTTTTTAAGAAGTGCTTTGAATACTTTGGATTTCAAATTCTCAGTATTTGAGTAGTTTCCAGCTTTCTTGAGGTCTTCTGTGACAGCTTTGTCGAATAAGGCTTTCAATTCGTTATAATTGTGAATGGTTTGTCCATCAATTGTAATCTCTGTGAATCCTTTTTCAGCTCTGGCTTTCACATCATGATACCAATGTTTCTTCCAATCTTCAAGGTTTAAGAATTGGTTGTTTGAAACTTTTTTGATAATGAAATCATCACCCAATCTACCCTGGTTTTGTTTATCAGCTTCACCTTGGTATTTACTAGATACATATCCGATAAATCCATTTTCATAGCCAAAGTAACCCCACATACGGAAGGCATTGTGCTTGAATGATAATGAGCCTGGAGCACCTTTACTTGTATTACCACCATAAATACCAGCCATCATTTGAACATTAACATATGCCGAATTAGGCGTAAAGTCCTCTGGTCGGAATATACCATTACCTGGATTATTATGTTTGGTCATAAAGTTATTATCAACCAAATCATCGATACTTGCTAATGATTTGGTTTTCTCTCCGTCATTTAGGTCACGAACTTTATCCCATTGGTGTGGAGCAGTTAAATTATTTAAGCCATCAACATGTCTATCGACTCTGTCAATTTTCTTGAACCACTTGCTATTATCACCATTTAATTTTGGAATTACAGCATCTGCTTCAACATAATCCAACATCATTAACGCTTCATTGTAGTTCTTCATGTAGCGATCAATATCTTCACGAGTTTTAAGTTTATCAGGGTCATAGTTATACCACTGATCACCATTATTCTCACGATGATAAGCCATATTCAAACCTAAAGCGCCATACTCACCGTTACCTGTAGATTTATCAGGTGTTTGTAACATACCTTGAGCATAGGCTTCAACGTCAGTACCTTGACGGTGTCTATGACCACCGAAATAAAGCATTCTATCATTTATGTGTGTTGTTTCGTGAGTAAAGGCTGAAATACCAAACGGACTAATCATATCCGTCACCATAAACAAGACCTTGTCATCATTATTTGGATTAGGGAATATTGAAGCCATAGCGCCCATACGCCCGTCTCTATCATGGTGTCGCCATGTTGGACCATATAGTTCACGAATTGGGGCTACAGGGTTACCCTTACTGTCAAATCCTCGACGACCTACAGGAGAACCATTGTATGTCTGGTTATCCCATACAGGTGTCGGAACCATTTTCTCACTCTTAAGCAATCTATCTCGAACACTTGGCAATGCTAAACGTGACCAGAAGTCTAAGTATGTTTGTTGAGCATGTGCAACCTTATCAATTTCTTTCTTGAATTCATTTCTAGCTTCTTCTGTATGTTTACCATATTTCTCAAATGAACTATAAGCCATTGTATTGTAAGTTGAAATCAAGAACATGTGAGCTTTCTTCAAGTTGAGTAATGGCAAAATCATACGACCATGAACTCCATTATCTAAGCCATCAAAGACTCTATGACGTTTATTGACAAAGTCAGCATTTGTAGTTTGAGGTTCTGAAACATAAACATTCTTAGCTGAATGAATAAACCAATCATTAATGTCTTTATCCTCTGTAAATAAACGCATGTTGTATTCTAAGAAGTTACGCAGATTACCTTTACCAGTATTACCTGCAATGATTTCACGATAAGCGTCCTGAGTTCGGTCCCCCTTTAAGTTCTTTTCACTCGAACCGATGTTGATGAGTCTGTCAATAACACTTGGTGTCTTACCATAAAAGTCAGGTTTGAACATCATGATGTTTTTGATACTCATATCACCGTATTTGATATCATAGTAACGATTGAGATAAGTCAGAGCCATCATGATTTTAGCTTTATTGGTTTCTACTTTCTTGAGAAGTGCTTTTATCGCAGCTTCATCACCATTCAATTGATGGTCTTCGTTTTCAACAATAGCTTTAACTAGTTTGTCAATATTTTCTTTCACGTCCGCAAAGCTTTCTTCAAAGAATAGATCTTTAATATAACCATTCTTACGTTCATCCGAATTAGCATTAGGATCTCTAGATGTATCTCGTTTATCCATCAAAGCACGGACTTCTTGTGAAATCAATTCCACACTTGATAATTGAGATTTAACATCAGCAATCAATTTATCACGATTTTTAACAACCATATTCGGTGTATAAACAACATTTTGTCCAGCAATCGCATACTCACGAACTTGTTTCACTTTGGAATCAGCATTAGCAGTTACAAACATTTCTTCTTTAGTGCCATCTGCATAGTGAATCATTATTTTATCAATATCTGATAAATCGGTTACGAATTGACCATCCTTCATACCCGTAACAGAAAGGACTTCCTTCTTAGCTAAGTTTGAATCTTCTGCAAGGTTGTTACCTTGGTTGACAATCCACTCTTTGTTGTAGAACGGCTGAAGTTTTTCAATGTTGCGATATGCTAAATCACGTTCCACTTTATAATCTTGAGTTGTTTTATATTCCTCAGATTTTGGTGTTGTACGGTTGAGCGTGTCTTCAGGAAGAGTATTTATTTTAAATCCACTAGCCGTGATATTGTACCCTTCAATTTTCTTATTAGCTTCTTCTAAACTAATTTCTTTAACACGTTTAGAACGTTGATATGAAGAGGCTCCTGTACTCATATCACGAACAACGAAATCATTTTCAAGTCTATTACCTGAGAAGTAACCATCTTCGTCATCTATATTTCTTGACCCATAGAAGATCTCACCTTTAGAAACTTTCACCATTGATACGTTATCTTCAATTTGCCCTAATACCCAGTTAGAACTGATAAATCCACCAACATCAACTGGATTATCAATGTCAATTGTACCTTTAGCAACGGAATGACGAACAGAGCCCTCTTTTCCTACAGTGAAATTATCCATACCATTATCAGATTTCGCAACAAGTCCAGCAGCTCTAGCTCGTTTACCTGTGATTGTTACATCTGCATATGCTCTATCTAAGTTACCTTTCCAAATTTCACCAGCAATACCAGCTAAATTCCAATCACGATCACCAACAGCCTGCAATTTACCGATAAATGCTACATTTCTTAACAGGCCACCACGATCAATCTTATTAACAATACCAGCAATACTATTGTTTCCAAGGATGCTACCAGTTACCTTAATGTTCTCAACTGTTGCATTTTTAACAGTCTTAGCAAGTGCTGAAATATCATTAATCCAAGGCATATCGATATTAACGTTTGCTAAGTTAATATTTTTAACTGAACCACCTTCGATACCACCGAATAATTGACGTTTCATGTTATGAATTGAATACTGTTTTCCTTCTACACTGGTCAATGTACCTCTAAATGTTCCTGTTACATATTCTTTATTAGGTGTTGGTACATTTTCTGCATTCAAATCTGCACCAAGTTTGAATGTACCATTTTTATCGGCATTCATAGCATCTACTAAATCTTTAAAATTATAGTAAACATTATCAACCTTAGGACGAGGTTTTTCAATGTAATGAATATATTCATTTCTAGTTTTAGATGGGTCAACATGTTGAATCAAATCTTGAGCAGTTGCTGTAATTTTATAAAGTTCTTTTTCTTTTTCAGTTACCAACTCAATCTTATCAACTGCTAAACGTGTTACTTTATTATCACGACTAGTGATTTTTAAGTACAT
>CAUTUU010000039.1:0-18239 GCA_963541545.1 uncultured bacterium
TGGATGTTTGAACGAGCGTATCTGTGCCTTCTGTATAGTTTCCATCGCCATCTTTATCAATGTAGAAGGTTAGAGTAGTTTGTTTCTTGGCTTCATCACGTTCTGCCTTAACTTTCGGTGTTTGGCCATTTTCCCCGTTTTTAACGGTTGTTGTAAGGGCTGGACGACCTTCTGGCTGCGTGATGGTGATGGTATGTGTGCCATCATGGTTGTCTGTCACTGTTACTTCTGGTGTGAAGCCATCACGACCATTTTCTCCCTTGTCACCTTTAGGACCTTTGATGTTGCCTGCTTGTTCCCATGCATTGTTCTTCTTAACGAAGACATCTCCTGTGGCAGTATTAACGAAGCTGTCTCCATCTTTTCCGTCTCTTGGTGTTGGATCTACTTTTCCGTTTAATACTTCTTTACCATCACGTCCTGCTTGACCTGCTGCTCCGTCTTGTCCGTCTTTGACAATTGATGTTTGAACGAGCGTATCTGTGCCTTCTGTGTAGTTTCCATCGCCATCTTTGTCAATGTAGAAGGTTAGAGTAGTTTGTTTCTTGGCTTCATCACGTTCTGCTTTGACTTTTGGTGTTTGGCCATTTTCTCCATTTTTAACGATTGTTGTAAGAGCTGGACGTCCTTCTGGTTGTGTAACTGTAATCGTATGACTACCATCATGGTTGTCTGTCACTGTTACTTCTGGTGTGAAGCCATCACGACCATTTTCTCCCTTGTCACCTTTAGGACCTTTGATGTTGCCTGCTTGTTCCCATGCATTGTTCTTCTTAACGAAGACATCTCCTGTGGCAGTATTAACGAAGCTGTCTCCATCTTTTCCGTCTCTTGGTGTTGGATCTACTTTTCCGTTTAATACTTCTTTACCATCACGTCCTGCTTGACCTGCTGCTCCGTCTTGTCCGTCTTTAACGATGGATGTTTGAACGAGCGTATCTGTGCCTTCTGTATAGTTTCCATCGCCATCTTTATCAATGTAGAAGGTTAGAGTAGTTTGTTTCTTGGCTTCATCACGTTCTGCCTTAACTTTCGGTGTTTGGCCATTTTCCCCGTTTTTAACGGTTGTTGTAAGGGCTGGACGACCTTCTGGCTGCGTGATGGTGATGGTATGTGTGCCATCATGGTTGTCTGTCACTGTTACTTCTGGTGTGAAGCCGTCTCGACCATTTTCTCCCTTGTCACCTTTAGGACCTTTGATGTTGCCTGCTTGTTCCCATGCATTGTTCTTCTTAACGAAGACATCTCCTGTGGCAGTATTAACGAAGCTGTCTCCATCTTTTCCGTCTCTTGGTGTTGGATCTACTTTTCCGTTTAATACTTCTTTACCATCACGTCCTGCTTGACCTGCTGCTCCGTCTTGTCCGTCTTTGACAATTGATGTTTGAACGAGCGTATCTGTGCCTTCTGTGTAGTTTCCATCGCCATCTTTGTCAATGTAGAAGGTTAGAGTAGTTTGTTTCTTGGCTTCATCACGTTCTGCTTTGACTTTTGGTGTTTGGCCATTTTCTCCATTTTTAACGATTGTTGTAAGAGCTGGACGTCCTTCTGGTTGTGTAACTGTAATCGTATGACTACCATCATGGTTGTCTGTCACTGTTACTTCTGGTGTGAATCCGTCTCGACCATTTTCTCCCTTATCACCTTTTGGACCTGGTAATCCTTGAGGTCCTCTGATGTTGCCAATTTGGTTCCAGTTTCCGTTTTCTTTCTTATAGACATCCCCTGTAGTAGCATCGATGTATGTGTCACCATCTTTACCATCTTTAGCTGTTGGGGCATCAGGTCCACTTAATAATTCAGCACCATTACGACCATCTGTACCAGAAGCTCCATCTGCACCATTACGTCCATTTTTACCATTCAAGATATCACTTGTACCAATTAATTCATCCACACCTGGATCGTATTTACCGTTACCATTGTTATCATAGTATGCTGTAATACGAGTACCCTCTACTGGTTGTGGTGCTGATGCTGTAGATGGGGCGTCTGATAATGCTCTTCTTACTCTTCCGCTTCTTTGATTGTTTAGTCTTACTGCTGCTTCTGCTAAGGCATTTAAGTCAATAGTTGGTGTACGGCCATCTTTACCATCCTTAATGTTAGCTACAACAGACTCTTCTCCTGGAACTGTAAATGTAATGTCAGTACTACGGCCATCTGCTCCACGAGCAGTTGTAACTTTAGGAGTTGCTCCCTTGTCTCCTTTTTCACCTTTGGCACCATCTGCAATGACAACTTCTTTTAATTTCTTATCAGAAGCATCTAATTCGTTGTTCCCATTTTTATCGTAATAGAAGATAACCGTTGTTGTTTTATCAGCTTCATTTCGTTGAGTCGCAACTAATGGACTTGCTCCATCAAGACCATCTCTTACAACAGTATTTGTAACATTACCTCTACCGTCGTTAATAGTGATAGTGTGAGTGCCGTCATCTTTATTATCTTTAACGGTTACGGTTGGAGTTACACCGTCACGACCTGCCTGACCTTGGTCTCCTTTTTCACCTTTGGCACCTTGCGCTCCAGTCAGACCACGTTCGCCTCGGTCTCCTTTTTCACCTTTAGCTCCTTGAGCTCCGGTTAGACCGCGTTCGCCCCGATCTCCTTTTTCACCTTTAGCTCCTTGGGCGCCAGTCAGACCGCGTTCGCCTCGATCCCCTTTTTCACCTTTAGCTCCTTGGGCGCCAGTCAGACCGCGTTCGCCTCGATTCCCTTTTTCACCTTTAGCTCCTTGGGCGCCAGTCAGACCGCGTTCGCCTCGGTCTCCTTTTTCACCTTTAGCTCCTTGGGCGCCAGTCAGACCGCGTTCGCCTCGATCCCCTTTTTCACCTTTAGCACCTTGTGCCCCAGTTAAACCGCGTTCGCCTCGGTCTCCTTTTTCACCTTTAGCTCCAGTTAGACCGCGTTCGCCTTGGTCCCCTTTTTCACCCTTGGCTCCATCTTTAATAGCAATTTTTTGAACAAGTTCGTCTACACCCTCAGTATAAACACCGTTGCCATCGTTATCAAGATAGAAAGTGAGGTTATTTGTATCACCAACTTTATTTTGATCAACACGTGGTTTTACTGTATCGATTAGCTCTTTAGCAACACCAATTTGCAGAATACGTGGCTTAGCTTCTTTAGTGACACTATTACTAATTGGCAATCCTAGAATTGTTTCGTTACCAAATCTATGAACTTTATAGGTAATTTGACGTTGTCCTTTTTCACCTTCTCGAACTAATCTAGTTTGACCTTCTGGTAACTTACTAGTTGGAAGATAGACAGTTTGGAAATCAATGTCTTCTGAAACAACTTTGTTATTAGATCCGCCATAAGGGTTTGCATCCAAGTATAGTGGGTTTGCTCTATGATAATAGTTGGAGTTACTGTATGGGTCATTGCTAGTAGCGGCACCACCACCACCTTGATCCACGTTAAAAGTAACAGGTTTCAAACGAACAGACAAATCACCATTTGGATTAATGATAGGCAAACTAAATCTGATTGTTTGTCTCTCACTCGTTGAAGTAGCAGAGGTCATACTGTAGCCTGAGTGAGATACGAAGTTGGCACCCTGGCTAATAGGTTTTGATTGCTCTCTTAATCTTGGAGTGGTGATAGTCGCATTTGAAGGATTTCCAAATCCATCCCCTTTATCCAAGATAAAGTTATTATTAACAAATTCACCTGGACCAGAATATTGAATTGTGAAATTCAATCTATTTCCCTGACGTACTGTAGTCACATCGTAATGAATGGAATTACCACCACGTGCGTTCCCGTAGCCACGGAAACTATAACTACGACCAGCTTGACTAATATCTGTAAATGCAACTGTATTTCCAGAACCTGAAACAATTGGGTTGGCTGGATTGCTAGAAGCTCTAAAGCCACTATGCCCTTTATCCAAGTCTTCCTTACGGATAGCTGGATTTTGGCGAGCATCAGCAAGGCTCAAGCCTGGTTTTAAGATTTCATTAGTAGATACTGGAGCTGAAGTTGTTTCTACTTTGGCAGCTGTGCTAGTTGACAAAACAGCGCTATCAAGAGCTGAACGATCAGTTGTTGTAGCTGAATTAGTCTCTTCCTTCGCTTCAACTATATCAGCTTTCTTCGCTACAGGCGTTTCTGATACAGTTCCTTTGTCAGAGTTAGAACGAAGTTCTAGACCAATAACAGCCGATTGAATAGATGACTCTGCTGCTGATAATTCAGCTTCAGTTGCATCTACTTTCCCAAGCAAGCTTTGACCAGCTTGGATACTTGCTTGCAAGTTATTGATACTTGCTTCTGTATATAACTTACTTTCTAATCTCTTAGCACGCGAAAGAGCTGTTAACAATTTTGATTTATCAACAACATTTTGATGAGAAACTGCTTCTTTTTCTACTTTTGCTTCTTCAACTTTTTCTGCTGGGGCTTTAGCATCTTCAGATTTAGCTGGAGTTACCTCTACTGGATTAGCAACCGTTGGAGCTGCGTAGGTCGTTTCTTTCTTAGCTGTAGAAACTTCTGCTGGTTTGGTAACTTCTTCTACCTTATCAACAGAAACACTGCTAGTAACTTCTGAATGATGTTCATCTGCTTGTACCCCTTGAGTATTAGCAGCTGTTCCTAATACCAATGCTGTCCCGAGCAAGACACTCGCTGCCCCAAAGTGATACTTACGAATAGAGTATCGTTGTTGCAAGCTATACCAATCAAATGACTTCTTATGTGAATGTTTCATTTTAAACTCCTAGATAATATTTTATAGTTCTCACTCTACAACTATTTGATATATAAATCAATATTATCTAAGCAATTAATATATTCTCTTTTTGTACCTAAAAGCCACTTATCTTATTCTCATTTTTCTGTTTAATCCAGACACTTTTTCACTCTAATATTTTTGTACACTTTAGACAATAATATGATATAATGAATTAAGGAGGAAATGACCTACATGCGCAACCTTTTATCCACAAAAGATCAAAGACAATTACGCTTAATGGAAATCCTAATTCAGAATCGTAATTGGATGAGATTACATGAACTTGCTGACAATTTAGGATGTACAGAACGAATTCTAAAAAGTGATTTAAACGAATTACGTACTTCCTTTCCAACTATTGATATCCAATCTTCTATTAACGGAATTATGATAGATTTAGATGTGCAGACTAGCGTGGAAGATGTATATCAACATTTTCTTGCCCATTCTCAATCTTTTCAATTACTAGAGTATATGTTTTTTAATGAAGGTCTACCGATTTATCGAACGATTGAAAATCTTCACTCAAGTAATGCCAATCTCTATCGATTAGGTCGAAATATTACAAAAACTCTATCTTCTCAATTCCAAATTGAACTATCTTTTACTCCAACGGAGATACGCGGGAATGAAATCGATATTCGCTATTTTTATGCTCAATACTTTTCTGAGCGTTATTATTTCCTAGACTGGCCTTTCCCAGATATCCCTGAAGAGGACTTAACAGAATTTGCTGATTTCTTCTATAAAATCACCAATTATCCAATGCGATTTTCAATTTATAGAATGTATAAATTGATGATAGCTATCAGTATCTACCGCATCAAAAATGGTCATTTTATCGACTTACCCAATCATTTTAACGATGACTACTATCCTCTTTTGATGAATATTCCAAATTTTGAGGAGATACTTGTCCATTTCTCTGAAAAGTTGGGACTTGAAATGACTCCAGATATCATTGCCCAAATCTTTATCTCCTTTCTTCAGAATGATATTTTCCTCAACCCTCAAGACTTCTTCAATTCTTTAGAAGAAAATAGTGAGGCAAAGTATTCTTACCAGTTACTCAATCAAATATTAGAACGTCTAGCAAAACAATTTAAAATTACTTTTACCAACCGCGATGAGCTTATTTGGCATTTACACAACACGGCTTTCTTCGAAAGACAGGAAATCTTTTCTACCCCTATCTTATTTGAGCAAAAAGCATTGACGATTAAAAAATTCAACGTTTACTTCCCAGACTTTATGGAAAGTGCCCGTCAAGAACTGGCTCAATACCGTCAGGCAATTGGACAGCATGACCATCCTGAACAGTTGGAACATTTGATGTACACCATCTTAACCCATGCCGAGAACCTCACAACTCAGTTGTTAGAAAATCGACCACCTATCAAGGTTTTGATTATCAGTAACTTTGACCATGCCATATCCCTTACCTTTGTTGATATGCTTTCCTATTACTGTAATAACCGCTTCACCTTCGATATTTGGGATGAATTGCAAACAAGCCCTGAGATTTTGAATCAGACAGATTACGATATCATCGTGTCTAATTTCTATATTCCAGGCATTACGAAGAAGTTTATTTGTCAAAATCACCTGTCAATCATGGATTTAGTCAATCATCTCAACTGTTTATCAAATGAGGTTCATTTGTCCAATACTTTATAAACTAGAAAAAACTCAGCACAACTTTCCTTGCTGAGTTTTCTTCTTTTATCTGATTTCTATACTTCCTTAACAAAAACCAATTCCTGTGGTTGGGACAGGTCTTCTCTGTAGACAAATCCAGCAAAGCTTAAAAGGCGAGCTTCTTCCACTGTTTGTACTTGATTTTCTATCAGGGCTGTTAGGAAGGCACCACGCGCTTTCTTGGAAATGGTTGAGTGAATCTTCAGCTGACCGCCCTTGTCCTCCATAAATTTAAAGGTCACCATCTTTTCTCTGATTTCCTTAGAAAATACAGTCTCAAACTCGGATGACAAGAGGGAGAAAATCACTTCTTCCTTCTTCACAGCTTCATCATAGGCCACCTTCCAATGGCTCTTCAAAGTCTTACCAGCGACTTTCAACTTCATCAAAAAATCCAAACGGTGAGGGGCCATAGGTGACAAGGCTGGCACAACACCATACAAAGCTGAAGTAATAAGGACATGATTTTCAAGATAGGCTTGTTCAGCCGCGGTCAATTTGTCTCTCTTGATATGACGATACATGAGCCCATCAAAAAGTTGCAAGGCTGGGTAGTGTTGGGCAGTTTGCATTTTCAAAGCTTGGATATGTTGAAATTCTTCCGTCGCCTTCTCGGCTGAAACCCTATAAAAAGTTTCCAAATCACTAGCAGAATAGAGGGCCAAGGCATCAAGAACCGCCTGACTTTCTGGTTTTAAAGGAGCGGCTTCAATACTTGGCAAATCTGTGTTCATTTCTTTTGCTGTTGGGATTAAAATTTTCATATTGATAGTGTAGCATATTTTTTAGCTACTACCAAGAAATTCATCTGAAAAGAAACTGAGAAAAGTCTTAGAAATCAGAAAAACGCATCTATCAGGTGTTGCAAAACCTGATATCATGCGTTTTATCATGCAAGAATCTACTGTATTTTCTCCTCAACTTGAGGCTTTATATCATAGTATACCTATTCATTTATCAATGTGATTTTTTATCATCGACCAAGCTATACCAATAGGATAGCATTAGACGCCCAGACTAATCCTCTTTTCGTTTTGCAGTTAATAGAGCTGCTGACAAGGCCAAGCTAACCCCCGCCAAGAAAATGGCTGTTTCAGATTCTCCCTCACCTGTTTCTGGTAATCTATTTTGCTCTTCTTTGACTACTGAAACATTTGGTTTTATAGTCTGGTTATGAGCTAATAGCTCTACTGGATAATCTGGTTTTTCAAGAACTGGCGCTTCCTCATTTCCTACCGTGGCTAGAACACCATGATACTCTGGAAGTTTATGTTCTAGAGCCATTACAGCATTAACGCCACCCTTAAATTCAGGTTTCTCAACGCTTGGTGCCGCTTGATCTCCTACAGTAGCAAGAGTTCCTGTGTATTCTGGAACTTCGTTTACTGCTGCTTCTACAAAGTTAGCACCACCTTTGAATTCTGGAACTTCATTGACTGGAGCTAGCTCCTCGCCTTTACTACTTGAAATAGCTGCTTTCACTCCAACTTCAATAATGCGATTCTGGGCCTTTCTTTCTTCAGAATGAACAAGACTTCTAGTAGTACCCAAAACTTGAATATAGTCAACTTTTTCTCCATCCTGTCCTTCAGAAACGATACGACGTTGACCTTGAGCAAGTTCAGGGTTTTCACGAATAACTTCTTTAAACGGAAGCGGAGTCTTTTCAATTTCCAAACTTGGAGTTTCTGCTACTAAGTTCTTAACGCCTTCTGTTGGTGTTGTTTGGAAGGTAGACTTAAAGTGTAAACGATATTCTTTTACCAGATTTCCATCTTTGGAAACAAGACGAACCAATGTTGGAAGATTGGCATTTCCAGAATCCACAACTGTAACTACTCCATGTCCACTAGTTGTTGCAGTGACTTTTGGTTTTGAACCCATTGTTGTTAGAGTGTAATCTGTCACATTTGGATCAAAGTTTTCCAATGCTTTTCCATCGATTGAAATAGTCGCTGATGGTGTTTCCACTTCTGCTCCCTTACCTGCAGAGTAGGCTGTAAATTCTACAAGTGCAAGACCATTTGTAGTAGCCTTACGAGTCATGCGAGCACGAATAGCTGTCGTTTGAACCGGATCAAAATTAAACTCGATTGGTTTACCAGCTACTAATTCTCCCGAAGCTTTGTAAGGAATTGGTGCCCAATTTTCTGCCTTGTTAAATGGATGATCGGCATTTTCTTCGTAACGAGAAATCGTACTTGGTTCTGTAAAGGCTGGACCAATATATCTTTCTAGAACCATTTTCTCTGGTGCATCTGTGCCACTATCTTTAAAGAACTGAATGGCTACTTTTTCAATAGATTGAGAAGTAATTTTTCCATCCTTCTTAAAGAGTAGTCCAACAGAGGTTTCTTGATTTTTAGGAGTACGAGACCAGTTTGTCCAACGTCCATCTTCATTGTATTTTCCATCATTGATGTAGAAAATTCTATCATGTGAAGTTGCTTGTGTATCGTTCGTTGTCGAAGCAAAGGCTTTAGAATCAGTTTCACCGTTGCTTGGATTTTCTGAAACGACTTGATTACCTTTAGAAACAACTGTCACCTGTATTTTAGTTATTAGATTTGTACCAATGACATGACCGGTTACCTCGAAGGTTCCTTCATGATTTGTCGCATGTTCAGGAATGGCATCCCATTGAACTGCAAGGTTATCTTTAACCCAGCCAGCTTGTGAAGAATAGTAAACTGTCACTTCAGCAGGCAATTGAATTTGATCTCCAACATTCAAGATTTTAGCACTATTTTCTGCAGCAAGAGGTTGACTAGTTTCTCTCTCATCATTGCGGAAAATTCGATATTCTTTCAACACCGTACCATCTTCTGCTTTCAAGATAAGACGTGTTGCACCTTTTGGACTTGTTGCAGGAACAACCGTTACCAAACCATTATTGCTAGCTGTTGCAGTGATTTCTTTGCTAGATTGAGGAATATAGTAATCTGTCTTAGATGGATTAAAATGTTCAAGATTATTGCCATCTACCTTGATAGAAATCTCTGAACTTGTCTCACTTAAGACCTTGTTTCCAAGCACAGTTAGCTCTGTCAGACCAACACCTGATGTTCCATCAGCCTTCTTCATGCGAATACGAATAGCATAAGTTTCTACCTTGTCAAATGTGAAGTGATTTGTTTGAGTTGCAGATAGCTGACTTGGAGCATGTAAGTTTTCAACCACCTTCCAATTGTCTGGATTATTAAATGGATGATTGCTATCTCGTTGTGCATGACTGACATCACTTGGTAAATCAGGAATTTCTTTACCTACATAGTATTCGATGACGTATTCTTTTGGAAGACCAATTGTTCTATCGGTATAAAAATCAACCGACAAATTGTTGACAAAACGTTTCGTCAAGTCTCCTGAATTACCAAACAAGATAGAAGCCCAGTCATTATCAGTATTTGTTCTCCAAGTAGTCCATCTATTTTTAGCGTCTGTTGTCGTTCTTGACACAGTCAGGTCGTTCAAGGCATTAGCTGAATCATCTCCTCCTGTATTGGATACAATGGCAGCTGGCAATTGGGAACCTGTCCATTGTTTAGAGATATTATTTCCAGCAACAACTTGACTAGACACTCGAACATGAGCTTTAGTGGTCAAATTGCTATCAACTAAACGACCATTGATTTCATAGACTCCTTCAGTTTGACTAAAGTTGGCTGGAACCTGATCCCAAACCACATCTTTGTAGATAGTTGTTCCGTTAGAATGGTAAGCACGAACATTAGCTGGTAATTGAACTGTCTCACCCTTAGGAAGAGTAAGGCTGATTTCCTCTGCAACTTGCAAGCCTTCAACCGTCACCGTTGCTTGAGCCTCAATATCTGTACCTTCTACATGTCCTTTAATGGTAAAGCTATGATAATGCCCCAATTCTTTTTCATCTACCTTGTCCCAAGTTACAGATACTTTGCGTGGCAAACCCTTATCAAATTCTGCTCCAACTTCTTTAGGTAGATTCGGTTTCTGATTAATGTCTGTAGAAACAGATACAGGATGCAGTTTCACAATCTTCTTGCTGACTTTATTTTCTTTAATCACCACTTCAGTGGTTACAGATTCTGTTTTCTCTGTTTGATTATCGATTCGAGGTGTCAAAGTCACTCTTCCCTTAGTATAGAGCAACAAGTTCTGTCCATTCGCCTCAAGATGCCCACCATCAGATGATTTAGCTTCTAGGTGAATATCTGAAGCTGAAAATTCTGTTTGAGAACCATCCTCATAACTACCAATGACACGATAAGTTAAGACCTGATCTTCAGTAGCAGTTTCTTTTCCTTCCACAACTACTTCCAAACGTTTCAAGGCAGGAGCTTCCTTCACAAACTGAATTAGGTAAGTTTGAACCAAGTCACCCTTTTGGTCACTCAAGAAGACCGAAGCCTGATAACCATTATCAGCAGAAGCTTGCTGAACAGTTACTTGATAACCAGTAGTCTGGGCCCCAACACTTGGAATTGTTCCAGTGTAAGGAAGAGATACACGATAATAAGTCTTGCCAGACTCGAAGTTCTCAAGAGCTTTATCCCCAACAGTAAGTCCTGTAATGCTACTTGTTGTTTCCTTATTGCTTGCGATAAAGGTTGCAGTCACTTCACGATCGTCAGCTACCAATTTACCAGTAGCCTCCGTACGGCCCCCTTCCTTGTTCAAAGCAGCAGGATCTTTCAAGGTCCAAGAAACAACATCAGTATCAATCAAGCTACCATCTGTCAGAACAGCTGTGACCGTTTTATCCAAATCAGTTGCAGTTGTACCAACTGGTACTGTAGCAACTTTTGGTAACCATCTATCTAAAGCAATCACTTTTACAAGGGCCTCAGCTTTGCTTTCCAAACCTTCTACACGTCCAGATACTTTTTTCTCACCTGCACTTGTAAGCAAGTCAGCTGGCACGTCCCATGTTACAGTCTTTTCCTCAACACTACCGTCGCTATAAATAGCTGTTACTGTTTGAGGCAATTCAGGATTTGTAGTCACATCAGTTGTTGCTTTTACAGGAGCAAAGGCTACAAAATGACGGTTTTCTTTCTTACCAGACACAGTTGCGACCGTTGCGCTATCAGAAGTTAAACCAGCAGAATCTGCATAAAGAGTAAATTTACCTTCTTTTTCTGTTGATTTTACAATGACAACTCCTTTACCATTGAAAGCACGTCTTTGCCATGTTCCATCTGCTTGAGCTTTGTAGCGCTCACGACTAGCTTGTTCTCCATTATCCACACCAACAATCTGTCCCTGACCATGAAGATTAAAATGAACAAGATTGTTAGCTGTCGGAACTACATTCCCATCGCCATCAACAATTTCGTAATGGATGTAGGATAGATCTTTTCCATCTGCAGTGATAACATGTTCTTCTTTAGTCAGACGAACTCTTGCTGGTTCCCCTGCAGTTGTCACACTATCACGCGCAATTTCATTGCCATTTTCATCTCGAGCAATCGCAGTCAGTGTACCTGGTTGGTACTTTACAAGCCACTCAAGATACAATTCACTTGGTTTAGCTCCCTCATGATATGAACGTCCATCTTCTGTCCTTTTCTTAGTAAATTCCTTTTTACCGAGCGACTCTCCATTTAAGAACAATTCGATGCTTGCAGCATTTGAGAAAGTACGAACTGGAACCTTTCCATCAACCAGCATCTTGCGTTCCTTAAGAGTCTCTTCAGTCCAGTTCCAATGTGGTAAAATGCGAACAGTTGGTTTTTCTTTAGCACTATACCATTCACTACGGTAAAGGTAGAAATCATTCTTTGGTAAACCAGCTGTATCAATGATACCAAAGTAGGAACTTTTCACAGGTGTACTATCCTGATTATGCCATGGCGTTGGTTCACCGATATAGTCAATTCCTGTCCAAATAAATTGTCCAGCATATCCAGCATGATCACGATCAAAAGTCCATGATTCAGTAGCTGTTCTTCCCCATCCAACACGGTCATTACCATAATCAGATTGTTCATAATGACGATTTGGACTGTTATCATGTCCAAGGATTTGAGCAGGATTGTAATAAGAATCACGCGTTCTTGTCGCTGAAGAGGTTTCAGAACCATAAATGAGCCAATCTGGATGAGCTCTACGAACAGCATCATAATTGCGTTCTCCATAGTTCATACCCACAGCATCCATAATTTCTGCAACTTTCAAGAAATCACCTGTCGATGCACGACTAAATTTATTTTCACCCATGGTTACGTAACGCTCAGTATCAATCGCTTTGATAACAGCCTTCAAACGTTTAGCAGTTTCAATAGAACGAGGACTACCATTTGCCTCCTCTACCTCATTTCCAAGAGACCACATCACAATAGACGGATTGTTCTTATCACGTTCTACCATTGTTCTAAGATCAAAATCAGACCACTTCTCACCTTTCTTAGCTTCAGGATGAGTTGCATCTTGATCAAAGAACCGTCCATAGTCGTAAGTCTTCTTGCCACCATACCAGGTATCAAAAGCTTCCTCTTGAACCAAAAGACCTAAACTAGCCGCAGCATCAAGCAACTGAGGGCTAGCTGGATTGTGGGTTGTTCGAATAGAGTTAACCCCCATATCTTTCAAGAGTTTTAATTTACGATAGGTAGCCTTATAGTTCTCTTCTGCACCCAAGGCTCCATTATCATGGTGAATACTTACCCCGTGGAATTTCATGCGTTCACCATTCAAAGAGAAACCTTCCTTAGCAGTCCAATTGAAATAACGGTAGCCAAATGTATCTTCTGTTACATCAACTAACTGGCCTTCTTTATAGACTTTTGTTTTAAGAACATAAAGTTGAGGATGGTAACTTTTCGTTGTCCAAAGAGTTGGCTGATTAACCAAGATATTCTGATTAAATTGTGCTGTTTCATTTTCTTCCAAACTCTTAGTTGCAGAACGAACTAATTCTGAAACAGCCTTACCTTCCTTAGTGAAAATCTGTTGTTCCACAAAGACTTTAGCAGCCTTCTTATCCGTATTTTTAATCTTACTTTGAACTTGTGTTTCAACATTCCCTTCTTTTTGCTCAGCAAGTTTTGGAGTGGTGATATGATTACCATTTTCGGCAACATGGACTTTATCACGATAACTAAGGGTTACATCACGATAAATCCCACTTCCAGAATACCAACGACTACTTGGTTGCTTATTTGTCACTTGAACAGTAATTGAATTTTCACTGCCATCCTTATTCAAAAATTCTGTAATATCATAAGAAAAATGATTGTAACCACTTGGATAATGGCCTACAAATTTACCATTTACATAAACCTTAGAATCCATGTAAACACCATCAAAATTAATACGAACATCCTTGTTCTTATCTGCTTCATTAACTGTAAAAGTCTTACGATACCAAGCTGTTCCACCATTTAACTGGCCACCTTCATTACGCGCGGGAGATTTGTGATCAAAGTCAAAATAAATACTCCAATCATGAGGGAGATTCAATTTAGACCAATCATGAACATCCACATCTTTTTTTGAAAAATCTCCTTGGGCATTTAGTTTAAAATACCAATCTTTATTAAAATCTTGTTTTCGCTCCGATAATAGCTGTTTTTCCTTTTCAACTTCAGCTTTGTTTGACTCTCCAGACAATGCTTGCGATTTTTCAGACGAAGGTTTGAGATCTGCAGTCGGTTTTTCCTGATCCTTTTCTGAAGTTTTTTTAGCATCATCTCTTACTTCTGTTCCAGCTGTTACTGCAGATTCAACAGGCTTTGGATTTGCCTCTTCAGATTTCTGTTTGTCCTCAGCTTTGTTTCCTTCTTCTACTTTATTTGGAGTTTCCACTTTAGGACTAGCCAATTCATGACTACCATCGTTAGCAGGTCTAGTAGTTTCTGTATCCTTAGTCACTTTATCTTCTGCCAATTCAGCTTTTGGCTTTACAAACTCACGTCCACCATTCTCATCAGCCTTTGCTATAGCAGCTACCACATCATCAGGAAGCTTATCTAAAGGTTGGGCTTGATGAACCGTTGTTTCTTCTGTCTGAGTATTGGATGAAGACAACTCCTCAGCTTGTACAGCTGACAAGCCAAATATACTAGCCCCAATCATCACAGATGCCACACCTATAGCAAATTTACGAATACTATAATGACAACGTTTATCGAAAAGTCTTTTGTTCATTAAAATCCTCATTTCTTTTTCTCGACACCAAGTAAGCGTTTACTTTTTTAAAAAACAACCTCCTTCTGGATACACAACTAGGCATCGAGTTTGTTTTTTTATATATTGAATATATCAAAATTAATAAGAATTTGCAATCTTTTTGTGATTTTAATATAACAAAATGAAGCTGTAAACATCCTATAACGAGAACCTTAACAATTGGTAAAGAATCTAGTCCGAAACTATCAACTATTCAAAAACCACACAGTATTGCTTTCAGCTTGATGATGCTCAATACTGAAATCACTGTGTGGTTTTATTGGGACATTAATGTTTATCTAGGATTATTGAATAACTCTTTTTCGAATTCTTAATCCTTTTTCCCTTTTTTGACAAACACGGCAGAGAGAACTAGTCCAAGACCACCTAACAAGGCTAAAGTAGCTGATTCTTCTCCACCTGTTGCTGGAAGTTGATCTTTAACTTTAGCAACCGATGTTTGTGGTTGTTCTTGTTTTTGTGCTTGATCTGTTTTCACTGATGCACTTGCAAATTCATCGGACTTTTCAACAGTAGTTTCAACATCACTATTGCCACTGCTCATCTTATCTCCATCGACTTTATCAACCGAATCTTTCAAGTTTTCCTCTGTTGGAGTGACTTGATGACTTGCTGTTTCTTTATATCCTGGGACTTCTACTACTGGTGATGGTAGCTTGCTTGAGTCTCCCATAGATTCAGTATACTCTGGAACTTCATGGGTAGCTGCTTCAACTGCGTTTACTCCGCCTTTGAATTCTAGCCCTTCTACTACTGGAACCACATCATCACCTGCTGTACCAATGGCTTGAGTATATTCTGGAACTTCATGAACAGCTGCTTCGACACCATTTACGCCACCAGTAAATTCTGGGACTTCTACTACTGGTGATGGTTCGTCACCCTTACTTGTAGTTGGAGCCGGTTTGGCTGGTTCTTCTGGAAGTTCTTGGTGGAATGTCGTCATTTCGTAGAACTCTGGTTTACCTCCTTCCCAAACAAGTTTCACATCCAATAATGGAGATTTATCTCGGACAGCAAATGTTTGGAAGCTTGAGGTAATCTCACCTATTTCTGACCAAGAATCTCTTTTATCTGATTTAAGAGTTCGAGCCAATACTCGAGCCTTCACTCCTTGCGGAAGACTTGAAACAAGTCGAATATGGTTCACATCTGTCGGTTCTGACAAGTGGTAGACCAGCTCACCTTGGTCTTTCTCAGCCTTATAGCTAGTCAATACCTTACCATCTACGAGGTTGGTGTAGAGGTTACCTTGGCTTTCACCACTGTTTCCTTGAACAGTTGGATCATTAATCGGTTTCACGAATTCGCCATCATTGATAACCAACTCAGTGAAGCCTACAAAACGAGCATCATAGTTAGCTGTAAATAGAACACGGAGATAATTGGCTTTAACTGGACTTGCAAGTTCACCCTCGATGTAGCGGTTTCCTGGCATCTTAGAATCATGTGTCCAACCATCTGTCAAGGAATCATCACGTGTCTCATTGGCAACACCATCACCAACTGTCACAAGATCTGTCCAAGTCTTGCCATCTTGACTGACTTGAATCTTACCATCACGGAGATAGTTTTGAGTGCCGTCTTGAATGTAAGCTCTAATTTTCTTGATTGCACGTTCACTACCAAGCTTCAAGGTGATATGACCATCTTTACGCGCATAGTCTGAAAACTCTACAAAGTTATTGTAAACTCCGTCGAACAATTGATCCAAGTTCTTAATCTTACGGACATCATTTCTACCGTATGTTGGATGGATGCCCATTGATGTCGAATCAAGTGTGGTTGGTTGAACTTCTTTTGTCTGAACAAGTAGAGAGGTTGCTGTCACTGCTTGTTCTTGGTCAGTCTTGTTGACCAAACGAACATAACGTACTAAGGACTTATCTGTCACTTGATCAGCCGAATACCATTCTTGGGCATTTGGAGAGTATTCCAAATTGAGGGATGGATTTTCTGCACCAACTGCTTGAATGAGTTCAGCTTGGTGAAGACGATCAAGTTTCATACCCAAATAACTCTTAGCTGGAAGTTTTGTTCCGCTCGGAATTTGCATATTATAACGGCCTAGGCTATCATCAACTGGAGTTGACTTCAAGTTCTCAACATTTGTATCAGTCAATTGGCTATTGCCTGTACGTGTTTCAACTGAGAAGTCAGCGATACGCCACCATAAGTTGATGTTCTTAGTATTGCGAATACGAACATAGCGAGCTGAAATTGGAGTTTCGATTTCTTTGGTTTGTTCACCAGTCAAGCGATTCAATTCTTGCCATGAGTTACCATCTGCAGAATATTCAATAACACCTTCTGCTAATTTATCTCCTGAACCTTGGTGGAGACGAACCTTAGTCACAGGTTTGACTTCGCCTAAGTCTAGTTGTACCCAACTATTTACTGGAGTTGTATCAGTTCGATCAGCATTCGCAAGCATGGCTTCAGTATTGTCACGACCGTCTGTAATCTGACCAACTGTCGTATTGTACTTGTACATAAGATTTGGACTAATCGTCACAGTAGCTGCCTGTTTAGCACGAGTAACTTCCACAGGGCGGTTAACAGCAATTTCTCTTACAGCAAACCAGGTATTATCACGATCTGAAGTCGCAATCATTCGAACAGCCTTGGCACGAATATTGAGTTTTTCATATTTAATAAGAGATTCATTTCCAGTGTAGCTTGGTTCTGAAAGTGTTACCCACTCATCATTTTCATTGAGATACTCAACCTTAGCATTGTTAAAGGTATCACGAGGATTTGCTTGAGTTCCCATTGCAAAGGTCAAGTTTTGGAGTGGAACAGCTTTGTTAAATTTCAAGCCAATGTAATCACCAGTCTTGATACTGTTTGGCGATTTGATTAATGCATGAGTTCCCAAATCTCCATCAGTTACCTCAGCCAGTCCGCCTTCTACACCTGTACGGTTTGTGATAAAGGTACTGATAACTTGGTCTGGATGCAAGGCTTTTTGAACTTCTGTTGCCAAGATTTCACGTAGTCCAAGCAAGAATGGACGGATGTGTTGAACACCCAACTCAGCTTTTTCGTCATGGTCTACATAATGGAAGGTATAAGTTTGAGACTGTTCATATAGTTTCAAACTCTTATAGTAGCTATCCCAAAGTTTTGCAGAATCGTTCTTTTCGATAGCTTCTGTACCATCAAGGAGAGCACTCAAGGCATCCATTTGGTCAATGGTATTGTCCAACCAATAATGGATTTGAGCACGCATCTTTTCATCACCAGATGCTTTATAAAGTTGAGCTGCAGCTTTTAGTTTCGCAAATTCTGCACGCAAGCCTTCACGCTCTGCACCAACATCTTGACCAGCTTTCAACTTAGACATGAAGGCCGCCAATTTCGGTGCAAGTTCAACAGACTCTTCCAACTTCACAACACGACCATCCATGTTTTGGTTGATCATATGTTTACCAAGCTCACGGAAGGCAAGAGAGGCTTCGCTATCTGTAAACTTACCATTTTCAACAAAGTTGAAGGCCATATCGTTTACTTTCTTAGCTTCTTCTTCTGACTTCCATTGTTTCCATGCATATTGAGCTGCAGAGAAGAGGGCAATCTTAGAAGGCTCAGATTGTTGCATTGGATTCAACATGATACCTGAAAG
>CAUTUU010000040.1:0-16723 GCA_963541545.1 uncultured bacterium
TTAGACTAATTTCCACTTTGGTCAGGCAAGTGGAAGTTACTTTGAGAAGTTACCCTCGTTTTTTTTATGTGGAAAACTCAGGGAAATCATCGCTTTTTTAACGAAAAAATGGTATAATGAAAGCTATGAAATATCACGATTACATCTGGGATTTAGGTGGAACTTTACTGGATAATTATGAAACTTCAACAGCTGCATTTGTTGAAACATTGGCACTGTATGGTATCACACAAGACCATGACAGTGTCTATCAAGCTTTAAAGGTTTCTACTGATTTTGCGATTGAGACTTTCGCACTCAACTTAGAACATTTTTTAGAAAAGTACAAGGAAAATGAAGCCAGAGAGCTTGAACATCCGATTTTATTTGAAGGAGTTTCTGACTTATTGGAAGATATTTCAAATCAAGGTGGGCGTCATTTCTTGGTTTCTCACAGAAATGATCAGGTCTTAGAAATTTTAGAAAAAACTTCTATAGCAACCTATTTTACAGAAGTAGTGACTTCTAGCTCAGGTTTTAAGAGAAAACCAAATCCTGAGTCCATGATTTATTTAAGAGAAAAGTATCAGATCAGCTCTGGTCTTGTCATTGGTGATCGACCGATTGATATTGAAGCAGGGCAAGCTGCTAGACTGGATACCCACTTGTTTACCAGTATCGTGAATTTAAGACAAGTATTAGACATGTAAGAAAAAGGAATAAGATGACAGAAGAAATCAAAAATCTGCAGGCACAGGATTATGATGCCAGTCAAATTCAAGTTTTAGAGGGCTTAGAGGCTGTTCGTATGCGTCCAGGGATGTATATCGGATCAACCTCAAAAGAAGGTCTTCACCATCTAGTCTGGGAAATTGTTGATAACTCAATCGACGAAGCTTTGGCAGGATTTGCCAGCCATATTCAAGTCTTTATTGAACCAGATAATTCGATTACTGTTGTCGATGATGGGCGTGGTATCCCAGTCGATATTCAGGAAAAAACAGGTCGACCTGCCGTTGAGACTGTATTTACTGTTCTTCACGCTGGAGGAAAGTTTGGCGGTGGCGGCTATAAGGTTTCAGGTGGTCTTCACGGAGTAGGGTCGTCAGTAGTTAATGCCCTTTCCACTCAATTAGATGTTCATGTCCACAAAAACGGTAAGATTCATTACCAAGAATACCGTCGTGGTCATGTTGTTGCGGATCTTGAGGTGGTTGGAGATACAGATAGAACTGGAACAACGGTTCACTTCACACCAGACCCAGAAATCTTTACGGAAACAACAACCTTTGATTTTGATAAATTAAATAAACGGATTCAAGAGTTAGCCTTTCTAAATCGCGGTCTTCAAATCTCCATCACAGATAAGCGTGAAGGTTTGGAACAAACCAAACATTACCATTATGAAGGTGGGATTGCTAGTTACGTTGAATATATCAATGAGAATAAGGATGTTATCTTTGATACACCAATTTACACAGATGGTGAGATGGATGATATCACAGTCGAAGTAGCCATGCAGTACACAACGGGTTACCATGAAAATGTCATGAGTTTCGCCAACAATATTCATACCCATGAAGGTGGAACTCATGAACAAGGTTTCCGTACAGCACTAACTCGTGTTATCAACGATTATGCTCGTAAGAATAAGTTACTAAAAGACAATGAGGACAACCTAACAGGGGAAGATGTCCGAGAAGGATTAACTGCTGTTATCTCAGTTAAGCACCCAAATCCACAGTTTGAAGGACAAACTAAGACCAAACTGGGAAACAGCGAAGTGGTCAAGATTACCAATCGCCTCTTCAGCGATGCCTTCTCTGATTTCCTCATGGAAAATCCACAGATTGCCAAGCGCATCGTGGAAAAAGGGATTTTAGCTGCCAAGGCTCGTGTTGCTGCCAAGCGTGCGCGTGAAGTTACCCGTAAAAAATCTGGTTTGGAAATTTCCAACCTTCCAGGGAAACTAGCAGACTGTTCTTCTAACAATCCTGCAGAAACAGAACTCTTCATCGTCGAGGGAGACTCAGCGGGTGGATCGGCCAAATCTGGTCGTAACCGTGAATTCCAAGCTATCTTGCCAATTCGCGGTAAAATCTTGAACGTTGAAAAAGCTAGCATGGATAAAATTCTAGCCAACGAAGAAATTCGTAGTCTTTTCACAGCCATGGGAACAGGATTTGGCGCAGAATTCGATGTTTCAAAAGCTCGTTACCAAAAACTCGTTTTGATGACCGATGCCGATGTCGATGGAGCCCACATTCGCACTCTTCTTTTGACCTTGATTTATCGTTATATGAAGCCAATTCTAGAAGCTGGTTATGTTTATATTGCCCAACCACCAATCTATGGTGTCAAGGTTGGAAGCGAGATTAAAGAATACATCCAGCCAGGCGCAGATCAAGAAATCAAACTCCAAGAAGCTTTAGCCCGTTATAGTGAAGGTCGAACCAAACCGACCATTCAGCGTTATAAAGGTCTAGGTGAAATGGATGATCATCAGTTATGGGAAACAACCATGGATCCGGAACATCGCTTGATGGCCAGAGTTTCTGTGGATGATGCTGCAGAAGCAGATAAAATCTTTGATATGTTGATGGGGGATCGAGTAGAGCCTCGTCGTGAGTTTATCGAAGAAAATGCTGTCTATAGTACACTTGATGTCTAAAAAATAGGGAGAAGTAGTTCCCTTGGTCTAAAAAATATGATATAATCGTTACGATTGTTTCAAGTAAAAAAGGAGTTTAATATGTCTGCTAGACTAGTAATTTATTTAATAATTGCAGTTGCAGTTTTATTGGTCATTGCCTATGCTATCGCAATCTACTTACGAAAACGCAATGAAAGTAAATTAGCAATTTTAGAAGAGAAAAAAGAAGAGCTTTACAATCTTCCAGTTAATGATGAAGTTGAAGCTGTAAAAAACATGCACTTGATTGGACAAAGTCAAGTGACTTTCCGTGAATGGAATCAAAAATGGGTTGACCTATCTCTTAACTCTTTTGCCGATATTGAAAATAATCTTTTCGAGGCAGAAGGTTATAACAACTCATTCCGTTTTTTCAAGGCCAGTCATCAAATTGATCAAATCGAGAGCCAAATTACCTTGATTGAAGAAGATATTGCGGCAATTCGCAATGCATTGGCAGATTTGGAGAAACAAGAGTCTAAAAATAGTGGACGTGTTCTTCATACCTTGGACTTGTTTGAAGAGTTGCAACGCCGAGTTGCTGATCATTCTGAAGAATATGGACAAGGTTTGTCTGAAATCGAAAAACAATTAGAAAATATTCAATCAGAGTTTTCTCAGTTTGTAACTTTAAATTCATCTGGTGACCCAGTAGAAGCTGCTGTGATTTTGGATAATGCTGAAAATCATATCTTAGCTTTGACACATATTGTTGATCGTATACCAGCAGCTGTAACAACATTATCTAAAGAGCTACCTGATCAGTTAGAAGATTTGGAGGATGGTTACCGTAAGCTTTTAGATGCTAACTATCATTTTGCTGAAACAGATATTGAAGCTCGTTTCCAATTGCTTCATGAAGCTCTCAAGAAAAATCACGAGAATATTGCGCAATTAGAATTGGATAATGCCGAGTACGAAAATACTCAAATCCAAGACGAGATTAATGCACTTTATGATATTTTTACACGAGAAATTGCTGCTCAGAAAGTTGTAGAAGGTTTAGTAGCAACACTTCCTACTTATCTTAAACATATGAAAGATAGCAATGGTGTTTTAGTGGATGATATTCAACGATTAAGCCAGAATTATCTACTTTCTGAAACAGATGTTAGTCATGTTCATAGATTGCAAGCTGAGTTAGAGTCTTTGGAAGAAACTGTATTAGAATTTACTTCTGAACAAGAGGAACATTCTGAGCCATATTCATTACTTGAAGAACGTTTGGAAAACTTACAAGCGACTTTGAAAGAAATTGAGGATGAACAAGTTGAACTTAGTCAACGTCTTGCTCAGATTGAAAAAGATGATATTAATGCTCGCCAAAAGGCAAATGTTTATGTCAATCGTCTCCATACCATTAAGAGATATATGGAAAAACGCAATCTTCCAGGTATTCCTCAGAATTTCTTACAGTTGTTCTTTACAGCAAGTAACCATACAGAAGAGTTGATGGCTGAACTTGAAGAAGCACAGGTCAATATCGAAGTTGTAAACCGCATGCTTGAGATTACAACAAATGATATGGAAGCACTTGAAGATGAAACTTATGATATTGTTCAATATGCAACTTTGACTGAACAATTACTACAGTATTCGAACCGTTACCGCTCATTTGATGAACGAATTCAGGAAGCCTTTAATGAATCATTAGAAATTTTTGAAAAAGATTTTGATTACCATGCTTCATTTGATAAGATTTCACAAGCTTTGGAAGTTGCAGAACCTGGTGTAACCAACCGTTTTGTTACTTCATATGAAAAAACACGTGAAACGATTCGTTTCTAAAATAATAAAAAAGATTTGGTTTTGTGAGAAGCAGAACCAAATCTTTTTTATTATTTGTCTATAAAATCTTGTATGATAAGATCTCAAGATAAAAAATTGGAGATGATTTAAAAAGCAAGTCAGAACCTATGTTTGGTCTATAAGGTTCAATAGCTTTCTAATCTCTCCAAAATTTTATTTGATTGGAATCGAAATCCCAATTAATTTTTCTGAATAGAGTGTTTTGATATTGGCCTCATCAATAGAGTCCTTATCAATTTTACGTTTCAAGAAAAACTCTTGGATGGCTTCGATTTCGGTTTCTCGAATAGCACGGTGTTTATTTGAGATGAGGATTTCATAGTGAAGCGGAGCTTGGGTAAAAATAACATCTGTATTACCTGCAGAATAAACTTCAACAAGGGTTGCATCTGTACTTTCTAGCTGGCTTTTTACAAGTTGCGAGTGTGAGTTTGTCGTATTGATAAGCTTCATAACATTTCCTCCGATTTTCTAATTCTATTATAGCACTTTTTAAATAAAGTAGCTTGATTTATACTCAATGAAAATCAAAGAGCAAACTAGGAAGCTAGCCGCAGGTTGCTCAAAACACTGTTTTGAGGTTGTAGATAAGACTGACGAAGTCAGTCACATATATACGGCAAGGCGAAGCTGACGTGGTTTGAAGAGATTTTCGAAGAGTATTAATCAATCTTATGCTGTTTTTTCCAAGATTGGATGGCCCATTTATGGCTACCACGTTTGAGATTTTCAATAGCCTCGTCGATAGGGAACCAGGCAATATGATTAAAGTCTTCTAGTGGTTTTTGTACTTCTTTGAAGGAAGTCGCTTCATAGAGGTAGGCAGGATTGTAGTAGTAGGTATCACGGTGACGAGAGTAGAAATATTCGTCAGCTTGTCCATAGTAGGTACCAATTTCAGCTGTGAATCCAAGTTCTTCAATCAACTCACGTTTTAGGGCGTCCTGATGATTTTCACCTGCTTCAATTTCGCCACCTGGTAAGAACCAAGCGCCGTTAGGCGCTTGAACAAGAACAATTTGTTTTTGTTCAGCGTCTGGGATAACTGCATATACTCCATAACGAGCAACATAGTCTGTATTCTCTTTTTTTTCTCCGAAAGTTGGGTTCACCATTGCATTTTCCTCATTCTCTATTATCGTTATTATTATCATAATGGAGAAAGTCCAAGCTGTCAAGAACTTACAGTTATTTTAGTAAAAAAGAAGCAGAAACATTTCATTTTCTACTCCTTTTCTATAGGATTTATTTTTCTGTTTCAGAAGTTTTAACTTCAGCTTTTTTGGCAGACTTAATTTGTATCTTGCCCTTGCTGGTCATAACTGCCTTGAGGTCTTTTTCGATTGGATTTTCAAGGTAGTAGTCAGTGATTGCGTCCTCAATATAGTCTTGAATAGTACGACGAAGTGGTCGTGCTCCCATTTTTGGATCATAACCGAGGTCAACCAATTTTTCCTTGACCTTGTCTGTCACATCGAGATGGATATTGTTGCTAGAGAGACGCTTGTTAACATCTGCTAGCATGAGCTCGACGATTTGAAGGAGGTTGTCTTTGCTGAGAGCTTTGAACTCAATGATACCATCAAAACGGTTCATAAATTCTGGGCTAAAGAAGTTACCGAGTTCACCGAGAACAGAGTTGGTACGTCCTTCGCGAGCTGCTCCAAAACCAACGCTAGCTTCGGCCTTACCTGTACCTGCATTTGAAGTCATGATAATAATGGCATCCTTGAAGCTGACGGTACGCCCTTGCCCATCTGTCAAACGACCATCGTCCAAGACTTGCAGGAACATATGCATGACATCTGGATGGGCTTTTTCTACTTCATCTAAGAGAATAAGAGAGTAGGGATTACGTCGGACTTTTTCAGTTAATTGTCCAGCTTCATCGTAGCCGACATAACCTGGAGGGGCACCGACTAACTTAGCAACGCTGTGTTTTTCCATGTATTCGCTCATGTCAAAGCGAATCATGCTGTCAGCAGAACCAAAGAGTTCGATGGCCAGTTGTTTGGAAAGTTCTGTCTTACCGACACCGGTTGGCCCAACGAAGAGGAAGCTTCCAATGGGGCGGTTAGGAGTACCAAGTCCAACACGATTACGGCGAATAGCCTTAGCAATCTTATCGACAGCATCGTCCTGTCCAATAACATGAGACTTGAGATCTTCAGCTAGATGGATGAGTTGAGATTGTTCTTTCTCTTTCAAATCCCCAACAGGGATGTTGGTTTTCTGCTCAATAATGTGCTCAATGGTTTTCTCGCTGATGATAGGAGTATCCTGGTCTGTGACCCTTTTCTTTTGCATTTCCTTATACTTGGCAATCTGGTCACGGAAGTAGGCAGCTTTTTCAAAATCTTCCTCTCGTGTAGCTTGAGATTTAAGATTTTCAGCCTCAATCAAGCGTTGATCGATTACTTTAGGATCTACAAAATTCAAGGTCAAGTTCATCTTAGAACCAGCTTCATCTAGGAGGTCAATGGCCTTGTCTGGTAAGAAGCGGTCTTGAATGTAACGATTGGAAAGAGTTGCGGCTGCTTCAATTGCGGCATCAGTATATTGAACGTGGTGATAGTCTTCGTATTTCTTTTGAATACCTTTGAGGATAGTGATTGTTTCTTCCACGGTTGGTTCATCGACCTTAACAGGTTGCATACGACGCTCTAGGGCAGCATCCTTTTCAATGATACGGTACTCATTGAGGGTAGTGGCACCGACCAGTTGCAGTTCCCCACGAGCAAGGGCTGGCTTGAGGATATTTCCTGCATCCATATTGCCATCGCCTGCAGAACCAGCACCGACAATTTCATGGATTTCATCGATAAAGAGGATGATGTCCTCACGTTTGCGAATTTCTTCCATGAGTTTTTGCATGCGTTCTTCAAATTGTCCACGGATACCCGTTCCTTGAACTAGGCTAACTACATCCAGACGGATGACTTGTTTACCTTGGAGTTTATGTGGAACATCACCATCAACGATTTTCTGAGCTAGACCTTCGACAACGGCCGTTTTTCCGACACCTGGCTCGCCGATAAGAACAGGATTATTCTTGGTTCTACGATTGAGAATCTCAATGACACGGATAATCTCATCATCGCGTCCAATAACGGGGTCGATATCGCCACGACGAGCAATCTCTGTTACATTGATACCGAATTCTTCTAGCAGGCCTTTTTCTTGGCTTGGGGGTGGAGTTTGAGCAGATCCACGATTTTGGGAACCATAACCACCGTTTCCACCGTAACCTCCACCTGATTGGGTTGGGGGAATAGGAGGAGTATTGTTGGACGGTCTGAAATTGTTTAGGTCATTGAAGAAATCGCCAAAAGGATCAAAGTCACGATTGTTCAAATCTGTCATTCCTTTAAAGAGACTGTTGTTAGGATCAGTCTTGATAATCTTGTAGCAGTTTTGACAGAGGTCAATTTGTTTTTGTTTTCCATTGAGATTGGTGTAAAGATGAATTGTTGAGTCGTTGATTTTACAGTTTTGACAAAGCATACATCTACCTCATTTCTTTCTTTAGCCTGACCTGTTTAAAGGTCAAAAATAGTCAAATTTCTATACTCTCATTATAACAGGATTGGGGTGTAAAGCAAGTAAAAAGATTGCAGCTTTGAGAAGTTGTTACAATGAAAATCTTTGTGGATTTGGACTATAAAAAAAATCCTATTTGTGAGACAAAAAGGATTTTGGTTAGAGATGCAGGGGTAATCCCGGCTAGTTTTAGATTAGTAGAGGAGTTCGTAAATCTCCATTGCAATCAAGTCAATGCTGTCAAACGTATAAGTTTCGCGAGCTTCGACATCACGAAGGGTAAAGATTGATCCGTTTTCTTCGTCGTGGCTGTATGCAACTTCTGCAACAACAACTCCTTCGCGTTCAAAATTACGTTTTAAATTTCCGCCGTCTTTTGCCATTGCTTCAAGGCGGTTGATAATTCTAACCAAATGTGATTCCATTTTGATTCTCCTTCATTTCTTATCGTTACTATTTTACCATAAAGGAGGTCAACTTGCCTAGAAAAAACTAAGATTTCTCTCTAATTCTACCAGCTTAAAGATTTTTTGAATAAATTGGATAAAAGATTTGAATTTTAATTCAATTCATGTTATAATCATACAGTATTCTATTTTAGAAAGCAGTGTGATTATGAATTTTTCTTTTTTACCTAAGTATTTACCTTATTTTAACTATGGGGCTGTCGTGACGGTTCTCATTTCTATCTGTGTTGTCTTTTTTGGGACTATTTTGGGTGTTGTCTTGGCTTTTGAGCAACGTTCAAAGTTTAAACCGCTTGTTTGGCTCGCCAACTTGTACGTTTGGATTTTCCGCGGGACGCCAATGATGGTTCAGATTATGATTGCCTTTGCTCTTATGCATATCAATGCTCCGACTATTCAGGTTGGGATTTTGGGTGTTGATTTGTCTCGCCTGATTCCAGGGATTTTGATTATCTCTATGAACAGTGGTGCTTATGTTTCTGAGACTGTTCGTGCTGGGATTAATGCGGTTCCAAAAGGTCAGTTAGAGGCGGCTTATTCGCTAGGGATTCGTCCTAAAAATGCCATGCGCTATGTGATTTTGCCACAAGCAATCAAAAATATCTTGCCAGCTTTGGGGAACGAATTTATCACTATTATCAAGGACAGCTCCCTCTTATCAGCTATTGGGGTCATGGAGTTGTGGAACGGGGCTACAACAGTTTCTACAACAACCTATTTGCCTTTGACACCACTTTTATTTGCAGCCTTTTACTACTTAATTATGACTTCTATTTTGACCGTAGCCTTGAAAGCTTTTGAAAAACGCATGGGACAAGGAGATAAGAAATAATGACAAAAACCTTGATAAAAATCGAAAATTTACATAAATCCTTTGGAAAGAATGAAGTATTGAAGGGCATCAACCTCGAGATTAAAAGAGGAGAAGTTGTGGTTATCATTGGTCCTTCAGGGAGCGGGAAATCTACCTTGCTTCGGTCTATGAATTTGTTGGAAGAAGCAACTAAAGGGAAGGTTATCTTTGAGGGAGTCGATATTACGGACAAGAAGAATGACCTGTTTGCCATGCGTGAGAAGATGGGCATGGTTTTCCAACAATTTAATCTCTTTCCTAATATGACTGTGATGGAAAATATCACCTTGTCACCTATCAAGACCAAAGGTGAGAGCAAGGCTGTTGCTGAGAAGAGAGCCCAAGAGCTTTTGGAAAAAGTTGGTTTGCCAGATAAGGCAGATGCTTATCCACAGAGTTTGTCAGGTGGCCAGCAACAACGGATTGCCATCGCGCGTGGGTTGGCTATGGAACCAGATGTTTTGCTCTTTGACGAGCCAACTTCAGCCCTGGACCCTGAAATGGTAGGTGAGGTGTTGGCTGTTATGCAAGACTTAGCCAAGTCAGGAATGACCATGGTTATCGTAACACATGAGATGGGATTTGCCCGTGAGGTGGCAGATCGTGTCATTTTTATGGCAGACGGTGTGGTTGTTGAAGACGGAACACCTGAACAGATTTTTGAACAAACCCAAGGACAAAGGACTAAAGATTTCTTGAGTAAGGTTTTATAAGTTAGCTTTGAGGAGTTGTTCGCAATCAACTTTATATATAAAGTATAGATTAGTGAAAAGCTCAACCAGAGCTTTTTCTTATAGTTTGAAGCTATAGGATTGCCTAGGAAAGAAGTGTTAGAGGGTGCTGGCAGTTTTTGGTATAATGGAAGATATTTGAAAGAAAAGAGAAATGATATGACACAGATTATTGATGGGAAGGCTCTAGCATCTAAGTTACAAGGACAGCTGGCTGAAAAGACTGAAAGATTAAAGGAAGAAACGGGGCTAGTACCTGGTTTGGTAGTGATTTTGGTTGGGGACAACCCTGCCAGCCAAGTCTATGTTCGCAACAAGGAGAGGTCAGCCCTTGCGGCTGGTTTCCGTAGCGAAGTTCTGCGAGTTCCAGAGACCATTAGTCAAGCGGAATTGTTAGACTTGATTGCTAAATACAATCAAGATCCAGCTTGGCATGGGATTTTGGTTCAGTTGCCATTACCAAAACATATCGATGAAGAGGCGGTTCTATTGGCTATTGACCCAGAAAAGGATGTGGATGGTTTCCATCCTCTAAATATGGGACGCCTTTGGTCTGGTCATCCAGTCATGATTCCTTCGACACCTGCAGGAATTATGGAAATGTTTCATGAATATGGGATTGACTTGGAAGGTAAAAATGCGGTGGTCATCGGTCGTTCCAATATTGTTGGAAAACCTATGGCCCAGCTTCTTTTGGCTAAAAATGCAACAGTAACCTTGACTCACTCACGGACTCATAATCTTGCCAAGGTGGCTGCTAAAGCAGATATTCTGGTGGTAGCAATCGGTCGTGCCAAGTTTGTGACTGCTGACTTTGTCAAACCTGGTGCGGTTGTCATTGATGTCGGGATGAACCGCGATGAAAATGGGAAGCTCTGTGGGGATGTTGATTATGAGGCGGTTGCCCCACTTGCTAGCCACATTACGCCAGTCCCTGGAGGTGTCGGTCCTATGACCATTACTATGCTGATGGAGCAAACTTATCAAGCAGCACTTAGGACATTGGATAGAAAATAAGAGAAAAATCGCTGAAGAGAGTGTATTTTCTATAGCTATATCTGAAATGGCAGAAATGAGTATTAAATTTTAGAAATAAGTTTATAAAAGGAGGTGTGCGCCTCCTTTTTGTTGTATAATGGAGTGAGGTGATTAGATGATTTTAAAAATTTATAATGGGGAATATAGTTTACAATGGGATGGAATATACTACTTAGCACTAATTGATTATCCAAATATTCAAGAGTGGGAATTAGAAAAAATTGCTAAATTTATAGCTTACGAAAAACTTCATAAACGTCAAACAAGTATTGAATGTGCTGATTCTTGTTTAAAAAAAGAGATTTCAGATTACATCTTTCAGCATCACTTTCTGCCACCATTTACCCCTACAGATAAAAGAGTAGCCTCGACTTATGATCTACATAAGAGGTTAGTGACTTCGGACTACTGTAGTCATACTACGACTATAGATGCAGCGATTTCTATCTTTAAAACAGGTCAGCTCTTATCTGCTGTGAAAGCCTTTGGGCGAGATGCTGAGGAGTTGGTTTTGGATAGTAGAAATGCTGCATCGGATCCGATAGATTATTTTGACTATGTCATGTTAGGGTGGTCAAATACAAGTTCTGGTTATCGATTAGCGATGGAGCGTTTATTAGGTCGAGCTCCTTCAGAGAAAGAATTACAAGACAAGTTTATTCCTGGAGTGAGTTTTCATTTTATCTATACAGATTTGATTAAAGTTACTGGTTATATTTTTGATGGCTACCATGTTGCAAAAATTAAGGACATGTTGAATTTATTTAGTGAGTTGTATATTTGTATTATTCCAACTCATAATAAGAGCCAATTTGAAAATATTATTCCAACTAAAATACAAGATAGTGTGCATTATCTTGACTATGCTGGAGAAGACTTAGAAGAGTGGACTAAGAAAGTCTATCAAGTTGTTTTAAAACAATCAGATAAAGGATAGTTGAGGAAAAAACGATGAAAGTGATTGATCAAACCTTACTAGAAAAAGTCATTATTGAACGTTCTTGTACAAGTCATAAAGGAGACTACGGTCGTCTGCTGTTGCTTGGTGGGACGTATCCTTATGGTGGTGCTATCATCATGGCTGCTTTGGCAGCTGTTAAAAGTGGAGCTGGTTTGGTGACTGTTGGAACAGATAGGGAAAATATCCCAGCTTTGCACAGTCATTTACCTGAGGCTATGGCCTTTTCTCTTCAAGACCAGCAATTGTTAAAAGAGCAATTGGAGAAGGCAGAAGTTGTTTTGTTGGGGCCTGGTTTACGAGACGATGCTTTTGGAGAAGATCTAGTCAAACAGGTCTTTGCTAGCTTAAAAAAGAATCAGATTTTGATTGTAGATGGAGGGGCCTTAACCATCCTTGCTAGAACAAGTTTGTCGTTTCCATCTAACCAGCTTATCCTAACTCCCCACCAAAAAGAATGGGAAAAGTTGTCTGGTATTGCTATTGAAAAGCAAAAGGAAGATACAACATCTAGTGCCCTGACTTCCTTTCCACAAGGAACAATTTTGGTAGAGAAAGGTCCAGCTACTCGTATTTGGCAAGTTGGCCAGTCTGATTATTACCAGTTACAGGTTGGCGGTCCCTATCAGGCGACTGGTGGTATGGGTGATACACTGGCTGGAATGATTGCAGGATTTGCAGGTCAATTTCGACAGGCCAGTCTCTACGAACGTGTGGCAGTAGCAACCCATCTTCATTCAGCTATTGCTCAAGAATTAGCTCAAGAACATTATGTGATCTTGCCGACGGAGATTAGTAATTATCTTCCAGAAGCAATGAAAAATGTCTCAAAATAGGCTGGGCTAGAATTTAATTTGAGTGGGAAATTTAGAAAAATGTTCTAAGATAAAACGCACAATATCAAGTTTTTTATACCTGATAATATGCGTTTTTATAATTTTGAAATCTCTGTGATCTTTTATACTCATTTAAAATGATACTGTACCTTTTTGTTGACAATTCATTAAAAAATATAGCAGATTGGAATAAGATTTAGATAAATCACTTGGGGCATTCAAATTAATTTTTAAAAATGCTGTAGAAGTTAATTTGTGCTATTCTAACTTCAATTTACTATATCTTAGTTCAAGTAGACATCCTGAGCAATGTTAATTACTTTTAAAACCAATCATTTCAATAATCAGATTCATTCTCAATCCAAACCTTTTCCTTCGATTTCGATAGGCTGTTGAAAAAATTTTAAAGAACTTTACTTTGCCAAATATATTTTCTACCTTATTCATATCTCTACGTTATCACTTTTTGTATCGCAGGAAGTCAATTATGAGAAATTTGGGAAAAGATAGTTCAAATGGAAAAAAGAAACGGAAATAATTTTATAATAATGAATGTTCTTGTTTAATTGCTTTTTTTATTCATTTTATAAATTTTTAAAAATGATAATAAAGAATTTCTGAAATAAAAATATTTTCAATCTCATTTTCTTGTTTTAATGTTACTGACAATAGAATATTTGATGTTTCCAACTTTTGAATAATAAAGGTATACATGATATAATGAAGGTAGCTCTTTAATGGAGGTGTTTAAGTGGAAAATCTGAAGAAAATGGCAGGTATCAAGGCTGCTGAGTTTGTCAATGATGGCATGGTAGTCGGACTGGGTACTGGTTCTACTGCCTATTATTTCGTAGAAGAAATCGGTCGTCGTATCAAGGAAGAAGGCTTGCAGATTACAGCTGTGACGACTTCTAGTGTAACCAGTAAACAGGCAGAAGGACTCAATATCCCTCTTAAGTCTATTGACCAAGTGGACTCTGTTGATGTGACGGTTGACGGGGCGGATGAAGTAGATAGCCAGTTTAACGGAATCAAAGGCGGTGGTGGTGCCCTTCTCATGGAGAAGGTTGTGGCAACGCCCTCAAAAGAATACATTTGGGTGGTGGATGAAAGCAAACTGGTCTATAAACTGGGTGCTTTTAAATTGCCAGTAGAAGTAGTTCAATATGGCGCAGAACAGGTCTTTCGTCGTTTTGAGCGAGCTGGCTACAAACCAAGCTTCCGTCAAAAAGACGGTCAACGTTTTGTGACGGATATGCAGAACTTTATCATTGACCTTGCCTTGGATGTCATCGAAGATCCAATTGCCTTTGGGCAAGAATTGGACCATATCGTTGGTGTCGTGGAGCACGGCTTATTCAACCAAATGGTGGATAAGGTGATCGTTGCTGGACGAGACGGGGTTCAGATTTTAACTTCAACAAAAGCAAGATAACTAAAATAATAAGGAGATACACTATGTCAAAATTTAATCGTATTCACTTGGTGGTACTAGATTCTGTAGGAATCGGTGCTGCACCAGATGCTAATAACTTTGTCAATGCAGGGGTTCCAGATGGAGCTTCTGACACATTAGGACATATTTCCAAAACAGTTGGTTTGAATGTGCCAAACATGGCTAAAATTGGTCTTGGAAATATTCCTCGCGAAACTCCTCTTAAGACTGTACCTGCAGAAAGCAATCCAACTGGATATGCAACAAAATTAGAAGAAGTATCCCTTGGTAAGGATACCATGACTGGACACTGGGAAATCATGGGACTCAACATTACTGAGCCTTTCGATACTTTCTGGAACGGATTCCCAGAAGAAATCTTGACAAAAATCGAAGAATTCTCAGGACGCAAGGTTATTCGTGAAGCTAACAAACCTTACTCAGGAACGGCTGTTATCGATGATTTTGGACCACGTCAAATGGAAACTGGGGAGTTGATTATCTATACTTCAGCTGACCCTGTTTTGCAAATTGCTGCCCACGAAGATATCATTCCTTTGGATGAATTGTACCGTATCTGTGAATACGCTCGTTCGATTACCCTTGAGCGTCCTGCTCTTCTAGGTCGTATCATTGCCCGCCCATATGTTGGTGAGCCAGGTAACTTCACTCGTACAGCAAATCGTCGTGACTTAGCCGTTTCTCCATTTGCACCAACTGTTTTGGATAAATTGAACGAAGCTGGCATCGATACGTACGCTGTTGGTAAAATCAACGATATCTTTAACGGCGCTGGTATCAACCATGACATGGGCCACAACAAGTCAAACAGCCATGGAATTGATACATTATTGAAGACCATGGGACTTGCTGAGTTTGAAAAAGGATTCTCCTTCACAAACTTAGTTGACTTTGATGCCCTTTACGGCCACCGCCGCAATGCTCATGGTTACCGTGATTGCTTGCATGAGTTCGATGAGCGCTTGCCTGAAATTATCGCTGCCATGAGAGAAAATGATCTTCTCTTGATTACAGCGGACCATGGAAATGACCCAACTTATGCAGGAACAGACCACACTCGTGAATATATCCCACTTTTAGCTTACAGCCCTAGCTTTAAGGGAAATGGTGTTATTCCAGTTGGACATTTTGCAGATATCTCAGCGACAGTTGCGGATAACTTTGGCGTAGAAACTGCTATGATTGGGGAAAGTTTCTTAGATAAATTGGTATAAGATGACACGCTATGCTTTGCTAGTGAGAGGTATCAATGTTGGTGGCAAGAATAAGGTCGTTATGGCAGAGCTTCGTCAAGAATTGACAGAGTTGGGGCTGGAAAAGGTTGAAAGCTACATCAATAGTGGCAATGTTTTCTTTACTTCGACAGGACCTAGAGCTCAATTGGTTGAAAAGTTAGAGGTATTCTTTGAAGTCTATTATCCATTTATTCAGAGCTTTTCTTTACTAAATCAGGAGGACTTTGAAGCGGAACTTGAAAATCTACCAGCTTGGTGGAACAAAGACTTGGCACGAAAGGATGTCCTCTTTTACACTGAGGGCTTGGATGTGGAGCAAGTCATTGAGACAGTTGAAAACTTAGAGCTGAAAGATGAAGTGCTTCATTTTGGTAAACTTGGGATTTTCTGGGGAAAGTTCTCTGAAGAATCTTACTCTAAGACTGCCTATCACAAGCACCTGCTCAAGATGCCTTTCTATCGCAATATTACTATTCGTAATGCTAAAACTTTTGACAAAATCGGTCAAATGCTAAAAAATAATAAAGGAGACATACAATGACATTTTTAGATAAAATAAATGAAACAGCTGCCTTCCTGAAAGACAAGGGAATCCAAGCGCCTGAGTTCGGTCTAATCCTTGGATCAGGTCTTGGAGAATTGGCAGAAGAAATTGAAAATCCAGTTGTAGTAGACTATGCTGACATTCCAAACTGGGGCCGTTCAACAGTAGTTGGTCACGCTGGTAAATTGGTATATGGTGAACTGGCAGGGCGTAAGGTCTTGGCTCTTCAAGGTCGTTTCCATTTCTACGAGGGAAATCCTCTTGAAGTCGTGACTTTCCCAGTACGTGTGATGAAAGTTCTTGGATGTGAAGGTGTTATTGTAACCAATGCAGCTGGTGGTATCGGATTTGGTCCTGGTACTTTGATGGCAATCTCAGATCATATTAATATGACGGGGCAAAACCCATTGATGGGTGAAAACTTGGATGAGTTTGGTCCACGTTTCCCAGATATGTCTAAAGCCTACACACCAGAATACCGTGCTACTGCCCATGAAGTGGCTAAAAAACTTGGTATCAAGCTTGATGAGGGTGTCTATATCGGTGTAACTGGTCCGACTTATGAGACACCAGCAGAGATTCGTG
>CAUTUU010000041.1:0-16546 GCA_963541545.1 uncultured bacterium
TAGGCTCCATAATATCTATAGGGGATTTACCCACTACAAATATTATAGAGCCCTTTTCTTGAATGAAAAAAATATTTTTAAGATAAAAATTCAAAAAACACTTGACAAGCAACTTGGATAGCGTTATAATTATACAAAATTAACAGAGAGGTTGTTTATTTATGAAATCAAAAAAATGGATATTTGTTTTATGTAGTTTTCTTGCAAGTTTCTTCTTAGTAGCTTGCCAGTCAGCTTCTAACGGTTCCCAGACAGCTGTTGAGGCCATTAAGCAAAAGGGAAAATTGGTTGTAGCGACCAGTCCTGACTATGCACCTTTTGAATTTCAGTCTTTGGTTGATGGGAAAAATCAGGTAGTCGGTGCGGACATTGATATGGCCCAGGCTATTGCTGATGAACTTGGGGTTAAGTTGGAAATTTCAAGCATGAGTTTTGATAATGTCTTGACCAGTCTTCAAACTGGTAAGGCTGATCTAGCGGTTGCAGGGATTAGCGCTACTGACGAGAGAAAAGAAGTCTTTGATTTTTCAATCCCTTACTATGAAAACAAGATTAGTTTCTTGGTTCGTAAGGCTGATGTAGAAAAATACAAGGATTTAACTAGCCTAGAAAGTGCTAATATTGCAGCCCAAAAAGGGACTGTTCCAGAATCAATGGTCAAGGAACAATTGCCAAAAGCTCAATTGACTTCCCTAACTAATATGGGTGAAGCTGTCAATGAATTGCAGGCTGGAAAAGTAGATGCTGTTCACATGGATGAGCCTGTTGCCCTTAGCTATGCTGCTAAAAATGCAGACTTAGCTGTCGCAACTGTCAGCTTGAAGATGAAGGACGGCGAAGCTAATGCAGTTGCCCTTAGAAAAAATAGTGCTGATTTGAAAGAAGTGGTGGACAAGGTCATCCAAAAACTCAAGGATGAAGGTACCTACCAAAAATATCTTGAAAAAGCGGCAACCTTAACAGAAGTTGAACAATAAGAAAAAAGCAGAGTTGGAAGTCATTCCAATTCTGCTTTTAAATAATTTAAAACATTTTCTAAATCGTCTAAGGACACCTTGGCAAATTGATAAGGGCAGGTACTCAAGTAAGCCTCTTCAAAGAAGTCTAAATCTAGTTGGCTATGTTTGAGGCTGGCAATTTTAGGATACTGTCTTAGATCAAGCAATACACCATCGTGAAGAGGAAAATGAGGAAGGGGGCAAGGGAGTTTAGCTAACCTTTCCTCGATTTGCTTCTGGTAAGCTTCCTGATTGGCCAAGCGAGCCAGACGATTTTTCTCAAACAATTGACTGTCGATATAGAGTGACAGGGCCTTTTGCATGATGAGATTGCTGTCGTAGTCTAGGATATTTTTGTAGGCCACAAAGGCTTCCTTGATAGCATTTGGCAGAATGAGTGCCGTAATCCGCAAGGCTGGAAAGAGGCTGGTTGAGAAGGACTTGATGTAAATGACCCGCTCCTCTGTATCCAGATAGTGGAAGGTCTGGCCCTTTTTAGAGTCCAAATCCCCCAAATAGTCGTCCTCTACGATATAGACACCATACTTGGTAGCTAAGTCAAGAATAGCTCGTTTGTCCTGCTCTGAATAGGAATGCCCCAGAGGATAGTGAAAACGAGGAATGGTATAGAAAAACTTAATCTTTCCTGTCTTGAAATGGCCTTCCAGCTCCTCCAAGTCAATCCCATCAATGCCTCGTTCAATCGTTTGATGGTCCAGACCCTGAGCAATCAAGAGACGATTCATCCGATGGTAGGTTGGTTGTTCCACTAAGATTTCCTTGGCTTGGCTAGGAAAGGAAATTTGAGAGAGAATAAACAAGGCTTGTTGGGTTCCAGAAGTCAGTACCAGTTGATCAGCCTTGCAGTAGAGGGCTTGGTCAAAGAGGAGTTGGTGAATGGATTGCCTTAGGTCTTCTAATCCTTCTTGGTTGTCATAGTAGTTGAAGAGGTAGTTTTCTCGTCCAATCAAGGTTTCATTGATACAGAGTCGGAAATCGTCATAGGCGCTGGCATGTTCGTCCGTAACCTCGATTTCTAGGTCCTGGTGTTGCCCTTGTTCTAGGACATAGTAGCCACTCTGGGGCTTGGCATAGAGGTATTGTTCGTGCCGTAATTCCAGCAGGGCGCGTTGAATGGTGTCCTTGCTACAGTGAAAGTCAAGGCTCAGTTGACGGATAGAAGGCAGGCGGCTTCCCGTCGGAAATCGTCCAGACTCGATACCATTTTTCAGATAGGAAACGACCTCTTGGTACTTGCTTTGTTTCTTCATTCCAGACCTCCCTTGATTTTGTTACATTGTACCCTTTTTTTTCCTTCTTGGCAATGTCTAGGGTGTTTCTCTCGTTCACATCTAGGGGCAAATGTGGTATACTTAGGAGTAACATTTATAGAATAATACTCTTTGAAAATCTCTTCAAACCACGTCAGCTTCGCCTTGCCGTAGATATGGTTACTGACTTCGTCAGTTCTATCCACAACCTCAAAACAGTGTTTTGAGCTGACTTCGTCAGTCTTATCTACAACCTCAAAGCAGTGCTTTGAGCAACCTGCGGCTCGCTTCCTAGTTTGCTCTTTGATTTTCATTGAGTATAACAGACAAGAAAGAGAATGGATAAGAACGTGCAGGAACCAGTGAAATTATTTCAATACAACACCCTTGGAGCCTTGATGGCTGGCCTTTATGGTGGGACTATGACAGTAGGAGAATTGCTAGAGCATGGTGATCTTGGTTTGGGAACCTTGGATTCCATTGATGGAGAATTGATTGTCTTGGATGGCAAGGCTTATCAGGCCAAGGGATCAGGAGAGCAACCAGAAATTGTGGAAGTGTCACCAGATGCCCTTATTCCTTACGCAGCAGTGGTCCCACATCAGGCAGAGGTTATTTTCCGTCAGCGCTTTGAGATGACAGACAAGGAATTGGAAGAACGAATCGAGTCTTATTATGATGGTGAAAATCTTTTCCGCTCTATCAAGATTCGTGGGGAATTTTCACATATGCATGTGCGCATGATTCCCAAGTCGACACCAGATACCAAGTTTGCTGAGGTCGCAACCCATCAGCCTGAGTATAGTCGTGACAATGTGGCGGGGACCATCGTTGGTTTCTGGACGCCAGAGATTTTCCATGGAGTCAGTGTGGCAGGCTACCATCTGCACTTTATCTCAGATGATTTGACCTTCGGTGGACATGTCATGGACTTTGTCATCAAGGAAGGGATTATCGAGGTGGGAGCAGTTGATCAGTTGGACCAACGTTTTCCAGTCCAAGACCGTCAATACTTGTTTGCTAAGTTCAATGTTGACGAGATGAAAAAAGATATTGAAAAGGCAGAATAGGAGAAGAAAATGACTATTCATATCATTATTACCATGTTGCTGTTGCTGGCTTTCTTGATAGGAAGCATTTGGTACGCAAAAAAGAAATACCAGATTAATCTAGCTGTCTTGGGTTTGGGGGCTGTTGCCTTCTTTGTCTCTTCACAGATTTTGGAAAAACTGGTGCATGTCTTAGTTTTACATCCTCAAAAGGACGGCAGTATTGCCCTCTTGCAAGACCATCCGCTTGTTTATATCATCTATGGCTTAGCCATGGCAGCATTTTTTGAGGAAACAGCTCGCCTTGTTTTTTTCAAATGGTTGGAGAAAAAAAGAAGTTTGGACAAGGCAGATGCCTTGGCCTATGGCTTGGGGCATGGTGGCTTGGAGTTGATTTTCCTAGGTCTTACTAGTTTGATTAATCTCTACATCGTTCTCTCAGCAGTTCAAACTCAGGATCCACAGGTTATGCAATTGCTGTCTGAAAATATGTTGAAAACTATTCAGTCGCTATCAGTCTGGCAGATTTATTTGCTTGGATTTGAACGAATTTTGGCGCTGGGCTTCCAATTGCTTTTGACAGTTTGGGTTTACCAAGCTGTTCGCCAGAAGAAATGGATTTATCTCCTAGCAGCCTATGGCTTACATGCCTTCTTTGACCTGGCACCATCTCTAGCCCAAGTTGGCTGGCTTACAAGTCCAGTCTTAGTTGAAGTCATTCTACTAGTTGAACTGATCCTAGTTGCCTATGGAACTAAGGCTATCTTTTGCAAAAAATCATAAAAAGAGGGGAAACCTCTTTTTTGTTTAAAATAAGCCCAAGATTTTTTTATGGTCGTCAAATGGTCTTAAAAATGGTATAATGGAATGAATTTTGAAAAAGGAAGAGTAACATGTCAGTAAGAGAAAAAATGCTTGAAATCTTAGAAGGGATTGATATCCGTTTCAAGGAACCCTTGCATAGCTATAGTTATACAAAAGTAGGTGGTGAAGCTGATTACTTGGTTTTTCCACGAAATCGCTATGAGTTAGCTCGGGTTGTAAAATTTGCCAATCAAGAAAATATCCCTTGGATGGTGCTTGGAAATGCCAGCAATATCATCGTTCGTGATGGTGGGATTCGTGGATTTGTCATCCTGTGTGACAAGCTCAATAACGTTTCCGTTGATGGCTATACCATCGAGGCAGAAGCTGGGGCAAATTTGATTGAAACAACTCGCATTGCCCTTCGTCATAGCTTAACTGGTTTTGAGTTTGCTTGTGGGATTCCTGGAAGTGTTGGTGGTGCTGTCTTTATGAATGCGGGTGCCTATGGTGGTGAGATTTCCCATATCTTGCAGTCTTGTAAGGTCTTGACTAAGGATGGAGAAATCGAGACTCTGTCTGCCAAGGACTTGGCTTTTGGTTACCGCCACTCAGCCATTCAGGAGTCAGGTGCAGTTGTCTTGTCAGCTAAATTTGCCCTTGCTCCAGGAAGCCATCAGGTTATCAAGCAAGAAATGGCTCGCTTGACGCATCTACGTGAACTCAAGCAACCTTTAGAATATCCATCTTGTGGTTCGGTCTTTAAGCGTCCAGTAGGGCATTTTGCAGGTCAATTAATTTCAGAAGCTGGCTTGAAAGGCTATCGTATTGGTGGCGTAGAAGTCTCAGAAAAACACGCAGGATTTATGATCAATGTCGCAGACGGAACGGCCAAAGACTACGAGGACTTGATTGAGTCTGTGATTGAAAAAGTCAAGGAGCACTCAGGTGTTACGCTTGAAAGAGAAGTCCGTATCTTGGGTGAAAGCAAGTAGGACACTTTAGTTGAGAAGCTGTTGCTATGTCATGGAAAGGGGGTGAAAGCCTATCGTTAGTGCAGAAGTATGTAGGCAGTTCAATCTCCTACACGAGGTAGTAGCGGCCTGACAGAGCCCTGATCTGTTAATCTATGAAAAAGAAGGAATAAATGACAATTGAAAAAACCAATTATTGAATTCAAAAACGTCTCTAAAGTTTTTGAAGACAGCAACACCAAGGTTCTCAAAGACATCAACTTTGAGTTGGAAGAAGGGAAATTCTACACCCTTCTAGGCGCATCTGGGTCAGGGAAATCAACCATCCTAAACATCATTGCAGGTTTACTGGATGCGACGACAGGAGATATTTTACTGGACGGTGTTCGCATCAATGACATCCCAACCAACAAGCGAGACGTCCATACGGTTTTCCAATCCTATGCCTTATTTCCACATATGAATGTGTTCGAAAATGTTGCCTTTCCACTTCGCTTGCGAAAAATTGACAAGAAAGAAATCGAGCAGCGTGTAGCGGAAGTTCTCAAGATGGTTCAGTTGGAAGGTTACGAAAAACGTTCCATTCGTAAACTTTCTGGAGGACAACGCCAGCGTGTGGCTATCGCTCGTGCAATTATCAACCAACCCCGTGTGGTTTTGTTGGATGAGCCCTTGTCAGCGCTGGACTTGAAATTGCGAACAGACATGCAGTACGAACTGCGTGAACTGCAACAACGATTGGGCATTACCTTTGTCTTTGTCACTCACGATCAGGAAGAAGCCCTTGCCATGAGTGACTGGATTTTTGTCATGAATGATGGCGAGATTGTCCAGTCTGGAACACCTGTGGACATCTACGATGAGCCGATTAACCATTTTGTTGCCACCTTTATCGGTGAGTCAAATATCTTGCCAGGAACCATGATTGAGGACTACTTGGTTGAGTTTAACGGCAAACGCTTCGAAGCGGTCGATGGTGGGATGAAGCCAAATGAACCTGTTGAGGTCGTGATTCGTCCAGAAGACTTGCGCATTACCCTTCCTGAAGAAGGCAAGCTCCAAGTTAAGGTCGATACCCAGCTCTTCCGTGGAGTTCACTATGAAATTATCGCCTATGACGAACTTGGAAATGAATGGATGATCCACTCGACTCGTAAGGCCATTGTGGGTGAGGAAATTGGTCTGGACTTTGAACCAGAAGACATCCACATCATGCGTCTTAACGAAACTGAAGAAGAGTTCGATGCTCGTATCGAAGAATACGTGGAAATTGAAGAGCAAGAAGCAGGTCTAATCAATGCAATCGAGGAGGAAAGAGATGAAGAAAACAAGCTCTAAACTCTTTGTAGTGCCCTACATGCTCTGGATTGCCCTCTTTGTATTGGCACCCTTGGTCTTGATTTTCGGACAATCCTTTTTCAATATTGAAGGACAATTCAGTTTAGAAAACTATAAATCTTACTTTGCGTCACAAAACTTGACCTACCTAAAAATGAGTTTCAACTCTGTACTCTATGCAGGAATTGTGACCTTTGTGACCTTGCTTATCAGCTATCCAACAGCCCTCTTTTTGACTCGTCTCAAGCACCGTCAACTCTGGCTCATGCTGATTATCCTGCCTACCTGGATAAATTTGCTCCTCAAGGCCTACGCCTTTATCGGAATTTTTGGTCAAAATGGCTCTATTAACCAATTCTTGGAATTCATCGGAATCGGTTCACAGCAGTTGCTCTTTACCGATTTCTCCTTTATCTTTGTCGCAAGCTACATCGAGCTTCCCTTTATGATTTTGCCAATCTTCAACGTCTTGGATGATATGGACAACAATCTCATCAATGCCAGCTATGACTTGGGTGCAACCAAGTGGGAAACTTTCCGTCATGTCATCTTCCCTCTATCGATGAATGGTGTGCGAAGTGGGGTCCAGTCGGTCTTTATCCCCAGTTTGAGTCTCTTCATGCTGACCCGTTTGATTGGTGGAAACCGCGTTATTACTCTTGGTACAGCTATTGAGCAGAATTTCCTAACCAATGACAACTACGGTATGGGTTCTACCATCGGTGTGATTCTCATCCTGACCATGTTCATCACCATGTGGGTGACCAAGGAAAGGAGAGAACGATGAAAAAATTTGCCAACCTTTATCTAGGACTGGTCTTTCTTGTCCTCTACCTGCCGATTTTTTACCTGATTGGCTATGCCTTTAATGCAGGCAACGACATGAACAGCTTTACAGGCTTCAGCTTGAGTCATTTTAAAACCATGTTTGGCGATGGTCGCCTCATGTTGATTGTGACTCAGACCTTTTTCTTGGCCTTCCTATCAGCTTTGATTGCGACCATTATCGGGACTTTTGGTGCTATTTACATTTACCAGTCTCGTAAGAAATACCAAGAAGCCTTTCTTTCACTCAATAATATCCTCATGGTTGCGCCTGACGTTATGATTGGTGCCAGCTTCTTGATTCTTTTTACCCAACTCAAGTTTTCACTTGGCTTTTTGACCGTTCTCTCTAGTCACGTGGCTTTCTCCATTCCTATCGTGGTCTTGATGATCTTGCCTCGTCTCAAGGAAATGAACGGCGACATGATTCATGCGGCCTATGACCTTGGTGCCAGTCAATTTCAGATGTTCAAGGAAATCATGCTTCCTTACCTGACACCGTCTATCATTGCAGGTTATTTTATGGCCTTCACCTATTCGCTAGATGACTTTGCCGTGACCTTCTTTGTGACGGGAAATGGCTTTTCAACCCTGTCAGTCGAGATTTATTCTCGAGCTCGCAAGGGAATTTCGCTGGAAATCAATGCCCTGTCTGCCCTTGTCTTTCTCTTTAGTATTATCCTAGTTGTTGGCTATTACTTTATCTCACGTGAGAAGGAGGAGCAAGCATGAAAAAACTCTATTCATTTTTAGCAGGAATTGCAGCGATTATCCTGGTCTTGTGGGGAATTGCGACGCATCTCGATAGCAAAATCAATAGCCGAGATAGTCAAAAACTGGTTATCTACAACTGGGGAGACTATATCGATCCAGAACTCTTGGAACAATTCACTGAAGAAACAGGAATCCAAGTCCAGTATGAGACATTTGACTCTAACGAAGCCATGTATACCAAGATCAAGCAGGGTGGAACGACCTACGACATTGCCATCCCAAGTGAATACATGATCAACAAGATGAAGGACGAAGACCTCTTGGTACCGCTTGATTATTCAAAACTTGAAGGTCTTGAAAATATCGGACCAGAGTTTCTCAACCAGTCCTTTGACCCAGGCAATAAATTCTCCATCCCTTACTTCTGGGGAACACTGGGAATTGTCTACAATGAAACCATGGTCGATGAGGCGCCTGAGCATTGGGATGACCTTTGGAAACCAGAGTATAAGAACTCTATCATGCTCTTTGATGGGGCGCGTGAGGTATTGGGGCTAGGGCTTAACTCATTGGGCTACAGCCTCAACTCTAAAAATCCACAGCAGTTGGAAGAGACAGTGGACAAGCTTTACAAGCTCACTCCAAATATCAAGGCTATCGTTGCGGACGAGATGAAGGGCTACATGATTCAGAATAACGCTGCTATCGGCGTGACCTTCTCTGGTGAAGCCAGCCAAATGCTAGAAAAAAATGAAAACCTACGCTATGTGGTACCGACAGAGGCCAGCAACCTTTGGTTTGACAATATGGTCATTCCCAAAACGGTCAAAAACCAAGACGCAGCCTATGCCTTTATCAACTTTATGTTGAAACCCGAAAATGCTCTTAAAAATGCGGAGTATATCGGTTATTCAACTCCAAACCTACCAGCCAAGGAACTACTCCCAGAGGAGAAAAAAGAAGACAAGGCCTTCTATCCAGATGATGAAACCATGAAACACTTAGAAGTTTATGAGAAATTTGACCATAAATGGACAGGAAAATATAGCGACCTCTTCCTACAGTTTAAAATGTATCGGAAGTAGGAGTGGAACATAAGAAAACGAATCAGTTAGAGCTGGTTCGTTTTTTCCGTTTTTTCGTTCTTAAAAAATTAATATTTGGGCTTGGCAAAAGCAATTTTAGTGATAAAATAGTATCCTTTATACATTTAGGAGGAATAAAAAAAGTATGTGATTAATTTGGTATTCAGAAATGAAAACTCTTTCAAAATATGATATACTAATAGTAGTTTCCAATAGGTTATATCTAGTGCTTGTTATAGGTTTATATACAAGATATGGGGTATAGTTCCCTATCTACCTCGAGAGTGGACGGAAACCTGTAAGTTTCCCTACTTGCCAACAATGATGAATGTATAGCTCCCTATCTACCTTGCGAGGGGCCGGAAACTTTGAATCGACTGGATCTAATACAGTGATATGTTTGAACTGTATAAGAACCTATCCACCTCGAGAGGGGCCGGAAACGAAACTAAACAAATAGGAGTCTTACAGTAGTTTTCCCGTATAAGAACCTATCTACCTCGAGAGGGGCCGGAAACAGATTGTAAAAAGCATTGATTGAAATTTTTTCAAAGTATAAGAACCTATCCACCTCGAGAGGGGACGGAAACTCCTTCATCCAATTTTTCAATCTGTTTTGCTAAACGTGCGTATAAGAACCTATCCACCTCGAGAGGGGCCGGAAACAAATCTGCTTCTACGAAGTAAGTAGCGCATCGTGTAATAGTAAAACATCCTATTCACCTCGAGAGGGGCCGGAAACTGCTTGACAGTGGACTCAACGAATGTGTCTAGATCGTATATCCACCTATCAACCTCGCGAGAGGACGGAAACCTTCCTTTTAATAAATTAACCATTTTAAACTTCCTGTATAGCTACCTATCTACCTCGCGAGGGGCCGGAAACATAATGTAGGCTAAACATGCACCTGTTACCACTAAGTATAGCCACCTATCTACCTCGCGAGGGGCCGGAAACTCAAAACATGTGTTCTTGGATCATTTTCACGAATATTTGTATAGCTACCTATCTACCTCCTACCTCGCGAGGGGCCGGAAACGGTTTTCTTTAGCTTTCTTGGCTTCATTCTCATGTATAGCTACCTATCTACCTCGAGAGGGGCCGGAAACACGATGCCAAAGGTCATAGCCTTCTCCTTCAATGCGTATAGCTCCCTATCTACCTCGCGAGGGGCCGGAAACTGATTTTGACCTTGACCCGTATAAGAACCTATCCACCTCGAGAGGGGACGGAAACTTATTTGGGGCAGCCGCCCCAGGGCCGTATACATTATCTGTTGTATAAGAACCTATCTACCTCGAGAGGGGACGGGAACTCGTATTTGTACTCTAAAGTATGTTTGTCAAAGTGTATAAGAACCTATCCACCTCGCGAGGGGACGGAAACTGCAGGATGCGTATGTCCTGGTAATAAGCGAATTCTAGTATAAGAACCTATCCACCTTGAGAGGGGACGGAAACAAATTGTTTTTTGGCGTTTTTAATTGTAAGATTTGGGTATAAGAACCTATCTACCTCGAGAGGGGACGGAAACATTTTAGTTTTGGTTTCTTCAAATAGTTCTTTGATTAGAACAACTTCACCTTGATAGGGGACCTATTTCCTTATTACATAACAAAACGAGAAAAGATAGCTTAAGAGCTAAGCACAATTGATAAAGGAGGCCTATGAAAAGAATTAGTTTATCCTTTCAGCGGATTGACCAGTCACCCATCGATTTGGCAACCAAATTTCATGGATTTTTGATGGAGCAGTTAGCTCCAGACTATGTGGACTGGCTTCATGAACAGGAGACCAATCCCTACTCTATGAAGGTAATCCATCAAAAGGACCAGACGACTTGGACGGTTCAGCTTTTGACAGAGGATGCTATCAAGCAGATCTTATCCCCAATGCTGGAGTTGAAAAAAGTTGACCTACATGGACTAGCAACTCTGACAGTTCAAAGTGTAACCATGCAGGATTTGAGCTCAGAGGAACTGTTTGATCTCTTTAATCAAAACCGAGACCAGTCCTTTTTCACCATCCAATTTCAAACACCGACCGGATTTCGCTCCCAGGGAGAGTATGTGCTTTTTCCTACCCTGCGTTTGATATTTCAAAGTCTGATGATGAAGTATGGACGCCTGCTTGAAAACAGGGAAGATATCGAAGAGGAGACCTTGGACTATCTGACGTCCCATAGTCGGATAACCAGTTACCGAATGGAGACGAGTTACTTTAAGGTCCACGGCAAAAAGATTCCTGCCTTTAAGGGCAAGTTAACCTTTAAAATAACAGGACCTAGTACCCTCAAGGCTTATGCAAATATGTTATTAAAATTTGGAGAGTATGCTGGACTGGGCATGAAAACCAGCCTAGGAATGGGAGGAATAGAGCTTGAAGAAAGAAAAGATTGATTTAGTTTATGGAGCGCTATTACATGATATTGGCAAACTACTTCAGCGCTCCGGTAAGGACACAAAAGATGCTACTAGCCGTGGAGCTGAGTGGTTCAGACGTTTTTCAGATAATGAAGCAATCGCCCAACACCTTGTCTATGACGATTTAAAAGGAGTAGAAGCCAATCTACCTACAGATAGTCCGGTTTACATAACCGACCTTGCTTCCAAGATTGCTTCTAGCTTAAAGGCAGGTCAAAGTCTTGCGTCATACAAGGGAGATGACTTGGGGAACCAAGCTGATGTTTTTAATGTTTTTTCAGATGTCTATAGCCAGCGTTTCTTGCCTATCAAAAGTTTAGAGCTTTATAGGGAGCCAAACTATGCTCAAAACGCAAAAGAGTCAGTTTCTCAGTCTGACTATAGCAACCTACTGGATACCATAGAAAAGGAGATTGAGAACTGGGATTTTGGTCCAGATCAGATTGATGCCCTTTTGAATCTCTATGAATCCCACCTATCTTATGTACCGACTTCAACTAAGACACAAGAATTAGCGGATATTTCCTTAGCAACTCATAGTCGTTTAACAGCTGCTTTTGCCTCGGCTATTCAGGAGTATATGACAGCTGAAAATGATTCAGACTATCAAAAAGAACTCTTCCATGAGCAAGAATCTTTCTATGATAAGGAAGCTTTTCTGCTAGCTAGCTTTGACTTATCAGGGATTCAAGATTTCATCTATAATATCGCGACGGCTGGGGCAGCCAAGCAACTCAAAGCGCGCTCCCTCTATCTGGATTTTATGGGGGAACATATCGCTGACAGCCTACTAGAAAAATTGGAATTAACGAGAGCCAACCTTCTCTATGTAGGAGGCGGCCATGCTTACTTTGTCTTGGCAAATACAGAAAAAACAAAGGCTGTATTAGAGGCCTTCGAAGAAGAATTTAACCAATTCTTGTTGAAGAACTTCCAGACACGTTTGTATGTTGCCTTTGGCTGGAGTTCATTTTCTGCTAATGACATCATGACATCCTTGGCAAGATATAGGAAAGTTTACCAAGCGACTAGTCGTATGATTTCTAAGAAGAAAATTTCTCGCTATAATGCTCAAACGCTCTTGGAGTTGAACCGAGGTGGTCAAATTGCTCAGAGAGAGTGTACGATTTGCCACTCAGTTCAAGAGATGACGACCTTTAATGACCAAGAAGTCTGTCAGATTTGTGCTGATCTCTATCGCTTCTCTAAAGAAATTCAAGAACAATACTATATTGTCACCAAAGAAAAAGGCCTCCCAATTGGACCGGGAGCCTTTATAAGAGGGATTTCACAAGCTGACTTGGAAAAGGAAGATTGGAATCGTATCTATGTCAAAAATAGCTTTGTGATTGATATAGCCAGGGCAACTCATGTCTTTGTTGGAGACTACAAGTATGCTGATATCGATCAGTACGCTCAACTGTCCCAAGATAGTCAAACAGGTCAAGGAATCAGACGTCTAGCAGTTGTCCGACTAGATGTAGATGACTTAGGTGCTGCTTTTATGGCGGGATTTTCTTATCAAGATGGTGGAAAATACAATACTCTAGCTCGTTCAGCAACCTTCTCAAGAAGTATGAGTCTCTTCTTTAAGGTTTACATCAATCAATTCGCTAAGGATAAGAAAATATCGATTATCTATGCTGGTGGAGATGATGTATTCGCCCTTGGTTCATGGCAAGATATTATCGCATTTACGATTACCTTGCGCCAACAATTTATCAAGTGGACGAATGGTAAATTAACCCTATCAGCAGGTATCGGACTTTTCCCAGATAAAACTCCAGTTAGTATCATGGCTGAAGAAACAGGCAAGCTGGAAGGAGCAGCCAAGGATAATGATAAGGATAGTATTTCTTTGTTTGATAAAACTTATACCTTTAAGTTTGATCAATTTATAGATCATATCTACAAAGGAAAACTGGAAAAGATTAGACATTACTTTAGTATTCAGGATGAACGAGGAAAGAGTTTTGTTTATAAGTTGATTGAACTTCTTCGCAACTATGACCGAATGAATGTAGCGCGCTTAGCCTATTACTTAACGCGTTTGGAAGATTTGACACCAAGAGAAAGCAAGACTGAATTTAAAGAATTTAAGGACCTATTCTTTACTTGGTACACAGGTAGTGAAATGGAACGCAATGAAGCAGAACTAGCTTTACTTCTATACATTTATGAGATTAGAAAGGACTAAGATATGGCTATTTTAACAGATGACAATTATGTTGATAAGGCAGAAAATGTTATCAAATCATTGAATCGAAACACTAGAGATTTTAGAAACCCTGATGCATTCCTTTTAACAACTAGCAAAATAAGAAACCTACTAAGTTTAACAAGTACCCTCTTTGATGAAAGTAAGTTTAGAGGTTATAAAGATTTAGTCGACAAAATTGCCTATTTGAGAGTGCAGTTTGTATATCAATCAGGCCGAGAAACTGCGGTTAAAGACTTGGTGAAAAAGGCTGAAATTTTAGATATTCTAAAAGAAATCAATAATAAGGAAAGTCTCCAACGTTTCTGTCGTTATATGGAAGCACTCGTAGCTTATTTCAAATTTTATGGAGGAAAAGATTAATGTCATTTGCAAAGATTAAACTAACAGCACAAATTCGTCTAGAAACAGGACTCCATATTGGAACAAGTAATGCCTTTGCTGCCATTGGGGCGATTGATTCACCAGTCATCAAAGACCCAATTACAAACTTACCAATTATTCCAGCATCAAGTATCAAGGGGAAAATGCGCACTCTTCTTGCCAAGGCTTATAATGAGACATTAGCTAAGAAGCCAGGAGAAGATGGCGAAATTCTTAGTCGTTTATTTGGCAATAGTTCTGATAATCGCTATAAAATAGGACGACTTATTTTTAGAGATGCCTTCTTAATTAACAAGGAAGAGTTAGATTCTTTGGGTGTCAAGAGTTATACTGAAGTTAAATTTGAAAATACTATTGACCGCATTACTGCTGAAGCAAATCCGAGACAAATTGAACGTGCAATCCGTAGAAGTGCTTTTGCATTTGAATTGATTTATGAAATCACAGATGAGAGTCAAGAGCAAGTGGAAGAAGATTTTAAAGCCATTTTAGATGGATTGAAACTTCTTGAGTTAGACTATCTAGGTGGCTCAGGTTCTCGTGGCTATGGTAAAGTTAGCTTCGAAAACCTAGAAGCGACTACTGTTTTTGGGACTTATAACCTTGATGCATTAAACAAACTACTATCTGCGGAGGTCTAATATGACCTATAAGATGTATATCATGGACTTTGAGTCTGCCCATTTTGGCTCAGGAACTCTGGATAGTTCAAAAATGACTTTTTCGGCAGACCGTTTGTTTTCCGCTCTTGTGATTGAAGCCAATAAGATGGGACGATTAGATGAGTTTTTATCCTTAGCAAATCAGGATGATTTTGTTCTAACGGATGCCTTCCCTTATAAGGCCCGCCCATTTTTACCGAAGCCCATCGGATTTCCAAAATTTGACCAAGTTGATCTAAATAAGGATGTCAAGGAAGTACGTCGGCAAGCTAAGTTAGCAAAAAAACTACAATTTATCCCTTTGGAAAATTTTGATCATTATGTCAACGGTGACTTATTTGAAGATGAGGAGCATGCTGTTACTAATATCGTAACAAAGAATCAACCTCATGTTGATGGAGCGCTTTACCAAGTTGCAACTACCCGATTTTTGCATGATACAGCCCTTTATGTATTAGCGACTGAGTCACCACTGCTTGATGAGATGATGACTAGCTTACAGTTCTCTGGTATTGGAGGAAAACGCTCAAGTGGCTATGGTCGTTTTGATTTGACTATCAAAGAAGTTCCTGAAAATCTTGAGAGTCGTCTGACTCGTTCCTATCAAGGAAATGTGATGACTCTGACGACTTCTTTACCAACAGACGAGGATCTTATAAGGGCTATGGATCAAGGTTCTTATCTTGTGACCAAATCAAGTGGTTTTGCTTTTAGTACAGTGTCTAACCAAAATTATCGTAAACAAGACTTATTTAAGTTTACTGCTGGATCGACCTTTTTTGAAACCTTTGCAGGGCAAATTGTTGATGTAAGACCGCTTGATTTTCCACATGCTGTCTTCAACTATGCCAAACCCCTATTTTTAAAAATGGAGGTAAAAGGATGAAAACAGACTATAGAGTTTTTCAATTTAGCTTATTAGCTATGGCCCCCATTCATATTGGGAGTGGTGAGAAATACACTTCACGAGAATTCATCTATGAGAATCGTCGCTATTATTTCCCAGATATGGGTAAGTTTTACAATCGGATGATGGAAAATGGACTGGATAGAAAGTTTGAACAATTTCTTCAGGAAACAAAACCAAGTGCTAGGAATAATCGCTTGATTTCTTTCTTAAATGACAATAGAATTAGTGAACGTTCCTTTGGTGGCTATAGCATTTCTGAAACTGGTCTGGAAATAGAAAAGAACAACCAGAACCCCAGATCCGGTTCTATAAATGAAGTAGCTAAGTTTATGAGAGATGCCTTTGGAAATCCTTATATTCCAGGGAGTTCCTTGAAGGGGGCAATCCGAACCATCTTAATGAATACCAATCCTGACTGGAATAATAAAAATGCAGTTGATTTTCGTAGGAGAAGTCCTAAAGAAAACAAAAAAATGATTCCATGGGGGGCAAAAAAGGGTCAAGAATTTAATGACTTGTTTCATGCGATTCGTGTTAGTGATAGTGAGTCATTTAACAATGAGCAGATTATTCTAGTTCAAAAATGGGATTATTCTGCTAAATCACTAACTGCCAAGCCTCTTCCTTTATACAGGGAAGCAATCGCACCCTTAACTAAAATCAATTTCACCATTACTACGACTACTAAGGAAGCTAGAATCTTAATTGAGGAATTAGGTCAGAGAGCGCAAGCCTTCTACAAAGAATATAAAAACTTTTTCTTATCAGATTTTCCTGAAAATAAAATTCAACCAAATCTTCAATATCCTATCTATTTGGGAGCTGGAAGTGGAGCTTGGACAAAGACCTTGTTTCAACAAGCGGATGGAATCTTACAAAAACGGTATAGTC
>CAUTUU010000042.1:0-16411 GCA_963541545.1 uncultured bacterium
TATCAATTGGACTATCTGCTAACACCGCAATACTCATCGAATAATTTGAGTAGTTTGATGTTGCATTCAGGCGACTGGTAAAGCCAATGAACTGCCCTACAGCAAAGAGGGAAGTCCCATTGATTAAAACACCAAGCAGTAATAAAATCAGCGTTAGATTTTTAGCTTTCTTGGACCAGATAAAAAAGAAGCACAAAATAGCTAAAGCCACAATTAAGACGGTAACTACTATGTTTAGATATCGGAAAGCTAGCATATTGTATTTGAAAATCAAAAACAATAAAAATATCGATAGCACTGTATAGATAGCTAGCAATCCCCAACTAATCAATATTTTTGTTTTGCCCTGACGAGCTCGCTTCGAAGACCTACTCATGATATACCTCTATTATTAATTTTTATTTCGTTCCATTATATCATAAAAATACTCTTGTGGACTAAATCCACTTATGTAAGACGTTTTCATCTTCTTTCTGAAACATTCTTTTTGACTTGCAAACAATTACATCAATAAATTTAGCATATAAACAGTAAAGAGACTGGGAAAAGTCTTTATACTAAATGAAAATCAAAGAGCAAACTAGGAAACTATCCGCAGGCTGCTCAAAACACTGTTTTGAGGTTGTGGATAAGACCGACGAAGTCAGTCACATATATACGGCAAGGCGACGCTGACGTGGTTTGAAGAGATTTTCGAAGAGTATAGTGGATTGAAATAAAATGTGAACAAATCGATTAGGGAAGTTAAATTAATTTCTAGAAATGTTTTAGCAGTCGCAGTATACTATTTTGGTTTCAATCTGCTATATTAAAATAAAAATGCATACTATCAGGTATTGAAAAACCTTGATACTATGCATTTTATTTTGAGGGTATTTACTTCATTTTCTCCTGAAATTGAGTTTTTCCCAGCCTCTCATTTATTTCACATGATTCTCTGCTTCTTTTTGAGCTTTTTCGATTGCTTTTTTGCTTTCTTGCTCCCATTTTGCCTTAGCTTCTTCATACTGTTTGGTTGTAACAGTATCTTTTTGCAGTTTCATGTACTTGTAGTTATTTCCGTCACCCTTGATACCGACCAGTGAGTACCCTCTTGTAAATGGTATCACTTTGGTCACAGAAGCAGTCCCTCCTCCTGACATAGCTGACATAATGAGAGAGTTATCAATCATCCAAGCCTGCGCTTCAGCATATTTCTCGTAACGTTTAGCTACATCTTTATTTTCACTATCCGCTTCCTTGAGCATTTTAGTGTAAGTATCCAGACCTAGGCTAGCAATTTTTGCCTTATCTTCCTTGGCATCTAGACCAAAAATCTTGAGATAGAATCCATCCTCTGCATTGAAAGGATTGAGATAAGTTGACGGATCTTGGTAATCACCTACCCAACCATCAAAGTTCAAATCGTAGTCTCGATCAGCTGGAGTTGGCGCCAAAAAGGCTACGTTATTAAAATCATCTGTTGAAAGTTGCTGAACATCGATGACAATGTTATCGGCACCTAAAACCGACTCAAGGGTCTGCTTAACAGAGCTCATGCCTGTCACAGCATTTTTATTAGTCTGATCAACAGCCACATCCAAGTGAACAGGGAAAGTCACACCTTGACTTGCCAATTCTTTTTTAGCTTCCGCAAATTTTGCTTGGGCTTTTTCTTTGTTAAAATAGGCATCCTGCGCATCTGCCAAGTTAATACCTGACCATTCTGTGCCATAGTTAACCAATTTAGAAGCGACTACTTCTCCAAAGGTCTTGTCTCCCACTTGGACAAATGTAGGGGGTACTAGGGTGTTACGAAGGGTCTTGCTAGCCGCTTCTTCCCCATTTGACTGGGCAGAATAGGCTGTGCGGTCCAAGGCAAAGTTCACCGCTTGGCGGAAGTTTTTGTTCAAGACAGCTGTCTCAGTTGACTTCTTCTGCTCATCTGTCGTTTTAGCAGTGTGATTGTAAGCCTTGCGGTTGACATTGAAATTGAAATACCAAGAAGTCTTGTCCTGCAAGCTATAGACAATATTATCCTTATATTTCTCCTTGGTCTTAGCAAAGTTAGAACTATTTGGATAAACCCCAGCGATTGAGTAGGCTCCACTTTCAAAGTTACGGATGGTCAATTCTTGGTCTGAGCCGTCAAAGTAAGCCAATTTTACGTGTTCAATTGATACTTTGTCATGATCATAGTAATGCGGATTCTTCACATACTCGATTGATGATTTTGATGTAAAATCTTTTAACAAATAAGGTCCGCTGTAAAGAATACTATCTGGAGATAGAGTCCCAAAATCTTTCCCTTTTGAATTTAAAAACTCTTCATTTACTGGAAAAAGAATACTGTTGGTCGTTTTTGAGTTCCAGTAAGGTTCTGGACGTGCCAAAGTATACTCAACAGTCTGATCGTCAATGGCCTTCACCCCAACCTTAGAAAAGTCAGAATCCGCTCCTGTAATATAATCATTCAAGCCCTTGATTGAGTTTTGAATCAAGTCAATAGCCTGTGATTTATTATCCACTGTATACTTAATACCTGTCACAAAATCTTGTGCCTTGACTGGGGCGTACTCTTCACCGTCAGCCGTGAACCATTTGGCATCTTTTCTCAATTTGTAAGTATAAGTCAGACCGTCGCTTGAAACAGACCAGTCTTCTGCCAAAGATGGAACTAGATTTCCGTGATTGTCATTTTCAAGCAAACCATCAACTAGGTTGGTTATAATCGATGTATTGTCAGCGTAGTAGTCTAATAAATAGTTAAATGTAGTTGGATTTCCACTAAAGGTTGATGAGTAAGTTTTTGTATCTGAACCTGATTGTCCGCAAGCAACTAAAAGCAAAGCAGCCGCAAAGGTCAGGCCTGCGCTAAGAACACGCTTTTTTGTATTCATCTTCTTTCTCCTTTATGTTAGTTTTTATGACATAAGCTTATTTTACCAAAATAGCGGAAATTTGTAAAGTTAATTGAATTTTGAGAATGAAAGTTTATAAAATTTGCTCATAAAAAAACAAAGGATTTCTGTCTTTCATACAATCTTCCCTTGTTTTTATACGATTTATTAACTAAAAAACTATTTGTGGAAACGAGCCTAGACTCATTTTACGTGTTTTTCTAAATCCTTTTGATACTGAGCATTTGATTCTAGTTTTTCCTTTTGCCACTTCTTGAGAGCTGCCTCATACTCTTTCGTTGTGACAATATCATTTTGAAGTTCCATTCCTTTAAAAATAAATGGATCCCCTTTGATACCAACTTGTGAATAAGCTTTAGTAAATGGCACAGCACGACTTACCATAGGAGAACCTCCTGAAGACGCCACTGGAATAAGGAGAGAACTATCTGTTACCCAAGCTTGAGCCTTAGCATATTTCTCATAACGTTTGTCAAGATTGGTCGTCTCAGAAGCAGCATCGTCCAAGAGCTTCTTGTATTCATCCAAGCCAACTTTCGCCATGACTTCAGGATCCTTGCCCTTTGTTATACCTAGGTGTTTCAAAGCAGAACCCTTCTTAACATCTAGAATATTGAGATAGGTTGCTGGATCTTGGTAATCTGGTCCCCAACCTGTTCCGTTCAAATCATAATCTTTTTGAGTTGGCACTTTTGCTTGGGAAGTAATACTTTCCTTCTCATTATCTGTCATTTGAAGAACATCTACAATGACATTCTCAGAACCAAGCGTTTCTTCAATCGATTGTTTTAATGAATTTGTCTGTTGAACTGCAACTACATCTGTCTGTTCTACTGGCACATCCAAATGAATCGGGAAACTCACTCCCTTAGCTTGCAGTTCTGACTTCGCTTTTTCAAATGCAGATTTAGCCTTTGTTGGATTGTAAATTGTATCCTTACCATCTGTGAGAGTCACATCTTTCCACTGTTCTCCATATTTCAGTAGTTCATCCTGAGCCAGCTGTCCGAAGGTCTTCCCAGCTACTTGAACATAGTTATCTGGCACTAGACTATTACGAATAATCTTATCCGCACCCTCTTCACCGTTTAATTGAGCTGTATAGGCGTGGCGATTGAAGGCAAAATTAATTGCTTGACGGAAATTTTTATTCAGCATGGCTTCTTTTGTAGAAAGCTTTTGTCCTTCATCTGTCTTGGCTGTTTTATTATATGATTGACGATTTACGTTAAAAGTAAAGTAATAACTAGTTGCTTCCTGAGGGCTATAAATAATCTGATCTCCATATTTCTCTTTGGTAGAAGCAAAACTTGAACTATTTGGGAAAAGTCTAGCTGTATTATATGCTCCTGTAGCGAAACTACGGATAAGGGATTCTTGATCTGATCCGTCATAGAATGTTAATTTTACATTATCAATCTTGACATTTTCCTTATCCCAATAGTTAGGATTTTTTTCATATTCAATCACAGATTTAGAAATCAAAGATTTCAAAAAATATGGACCATTGTAAAGAATACTTGATGGGGTTGGCGCTCCGTAATCCTTACCTGTTGCATTCAAAAATTCTTCATTTACAGGAAGCATGGTTGCTGTTGTTACTTTCGAGTTCCAAAAACTTTCTGGTTTATTAAGGGTATATTCTACCGTATAATCATCAAGAGCTTTAACACCTACAGTTGAAAAATCATTGGTCTCACCACTAACATAAGCCTCCAACCCTTTGATTGATTTTTCAATCAAAGAAAGACCATCTGACTTAGCATCTGCTGCATGTTTCAGACCTGTAACAAAATCCTGCGCCTTAACTTCTGCATACTCCTCTCCTTCAGAAGTATACCACTTCACCCCCTTACGAAGTTTGTAAGTATAAGTCAAACCATCGGTTGAAACAGTCCAATCCTCTGCTAAAGACGGAACAAGATTTCCATATTTATCATTCTCTAAAAGACCATCAACAACATTACCAATCACGTCAGAGGTAGAACTTTTACTCGTAACGCTATAATCCAAAGAAGACGGATCCACTGCATAAACATAAGAAAAGCTCCTCGGGGCATCTGCTTTCTTATCACTTTTACCACAAGCTGCCAAAAGAAGGGCTGCACTCATCGTTAATCCTGCTCCTAAAATCCACTTTTTAGATTTCATAACCAAACTCCTTTAATAATATGTATTTCCACCATTATACTCTATTTTATTATAAAAGCAAGAGCTTTTGACAGATTTTTTAGAAAATTCTAAAAAATATTTTTAAAAGAGTTCTCTAAAAAACTTTTAGCAAAAACTCAAACTCTATAAGCTTGAGGTCCCCACTTTTTAGTCAGTCAATTCCACACAGAAAGCATCCCATGGAGCTAATATTTGTTTTTCAAAGACTTCTTGAGCTAGGGTGTTTTCAATCAAGACAGATTTGACGCTTCCTTCTACGATCAAATCTTGCTCTTCATTGGACAAGTTAGCTACGACTAGGAATCGACGATTACCATCTTTACGGATATAAGCAAAGACCTTGTCAGCTGTTTCCAATAGTTCAAAGTCAGCTCGAATCAGCCAGCTATTCTCCTTACGGATTTGAATCAGTTTCTGATAGGTATAGAAAATAGAATCTGGATTTGCCAGCGCTTCTTGAACGTTGATTGCGTGATAGTTTGGATTCACTTCCAACCAAGGTTGACCTGTTGAGAAACCAGCGTTTTTACTCTCGTCCCATTGCATCGGGGTACGGGCATTGTCACGTCCAATGACACGGATACTGTCCATGATTTCTTCCAGCGAAACGCCTTTTTCAAGAGCTTCACGCGCATAGTTGAGAGATTCAATATCTTCTACTTGGTCCAGCGTTTCAAACGGATAGTTGGTCATCCCAATCTCCTCACCTTGGTAGATATAAGGTGTTCCTCTCATGAGATGAAGTAAGATTGCAAAGGCTTTGGCAGATTTTTCGCGGTATTCTTGGTCATTTCCCCAGATAGAAACGATACGAGGAAGGTCATGATTGTTCCAGAAGAGCGAATTCCAGCCATCTTCAACTCCTAACTCTGTCTGCCATTTGTTGAAAATCTCTTTTAACTTAGCAATATTCAGCTCTTTTTGATAGTGCCATTTAGGTTGCCCTTCCTGATACTGAAGACAGATGTGTTCAAACTGGAAGACCATAGACAACTCTTGCCCCTTTGGATCTGAGTAGAACTTAGCAATCTCAGGCGTTGCTCCCCAAGTCTCCCCTACTGTCAAGAGATCTTTATCTCCAAAGGTAGCCTGATTCATCTCCTTGAGATAGGGATGGAGCATAGGACCATTATTGACTACCTTCTCGTCAGGAATTTTCCCAATCATGTCAATAACATCCATACGGAAACCGCCAATGCCTTTATCAATCCAGAAGTTCATCATCTTATAGATTTTCTGGCGAAGTTTTTCATTTTCCCAGTTTAGATCCGGCTGTTTCTTACTGAAAAAGTGGAGATAGTATTGACCTGACTTTTCATCGTATTCCCAAGCAGAACCACTAAAGATAGAATCCAAATCATTGGGTTCATCCCGCCAAATATAGTAATCTCTCTCAGGGCTATCAGGATTTTTACATGCCTCGACAAACCAGGCATGTTCATCCGAGGTATGATTGACCACCAAGTCCATGATGATACGAATATCACGTTTCTTAGCTTCCGCAATCAGCTGGTCCATATCCTCCATGGTTCCAAAAATCGTTGCAATCGCTTGATAATCAGCGATATCATAGCCATTATCATCCATAGGACTGTCATAAACAGGAGAAAGCCAAATCGCTGTAATTCCTAACTTGGCTAGATAGTCTAACTTACTGGTAATTCCTGTCAAATCGCCAATTCCATCTCCGTTGCTATCCATAAAGCTCTTAGGATAAACTTGATAGACTACGGCATTGTGCCACCATTTTTCTTGCATCTTCTTACCTCATTATTTTAATAATCTACAATCTATGATAGCGCTTTTCAGAATTTTGTGCAAGCGTTTGCCTAATCTTTTTGATTCCTTTTTTAACTCCATAGTTTCCTAACTGCCAATTTTTTATTATAATAGAGGTCAGAGGTAAAAAAATGAAAAAACAAGCTTTTAGTTCTGAACAATATTTGAATCTACAGCGCGACCACATCTTGGAGCGCATTAATCAATTTGACGGTAAGCTCTACTTGGAGTTTGGTGGTAAAATGTTAGAAGATTTCCACGCTGCTCGTGTCCTTCCTGGTTATGAGCCTGACAACAAAATCAAGCTCTTACAAGAATTGAAAGAGCAGGTTGAAGTTGTGATCGCCATTAACGCAAGCAACATCGAGCATTCCAAAGCACGTGGTGACTTGGGCATTTCTTATGACCAAGAAGTTCTTCGTTTGATTGATAAATTCAATGAATTAGGGATTTTTGTTGGCTCCGTTGTCATCACACAGTACGCTGGTCAACCCGCTGCAGATGCCTTCCGCAACCAACTTGAGAAAAACGGGATTGATTCTTATCTTCATTATCCAATTAAAGGATATCCGACGGATATGGACCACATCATTTCTCCAGAAGGTATGGGAAAAAATGACTATATCAAAACAAGTCGCAACTTGATTGTCGTAACGGCTCCTGGACCTGGTTCTGGAAAATTGGCAACTTGTATGTCAAACATGTACCACGACCAAATCAATGGTATCAAGTCTGGTTACGCTAAATTTGAAACCTTCCCAGTTTGGAATCTTCCCCTTCATCATCCAGTTAATTTGGCCTACGAGGCTGCCACAGCAGACCTTGATGATGTCAACATGATTGACCCTTTCCATCTCCAAACCTACGGAGAAACCACTGTCAACTACAACCGTGATATCGAAATTTTCCCAGTGCTCAAGCGCATGTTGGAACGTATTCTCGGAGAATCACCATACGCTTCACCGACAGACATGGGTGTCAACATGGTTGGTTTCGCTATTACAGATGATGAAGCTGCTGTCGAAGCTTCTAAACAAGAAATCATCCGCCGTTACTATCAAACAGTTCTTGACTTTAAAGCCGAAAAGGTGGGCGAGTCTGCTGTCAAGAAAATCGAGTTGCTCATGAACGACCTCGGCATCACACCTGCAGACCGTAAGGTTGCTGTCGTTGCCCGTCAAAAAGCAGAAGAAACTGGCGGACCAGCCCTAGCCCTTGAATTGCCAAGCGGAGAAATCGTCACAGGTAAGAACTCAGAACTCTTTGGTCCAACAGCAGCTGCTCTTATCAACGCCATCAAGAAATCAGCTGACATCGCTAAAGAAGTAAAACTAATCGAGCCTGAAGTTGTTAAACCAATCCAAGGTCTTAAAATCGATCATCTGGGTAGCCGCAATCCACGCCTTCATTCAAATGAAATCCTGATTGCTCTAGCTATCACAGCTACGGAAAATCCTGACGCTGCCCGCGCTATGGAAGAACTTGGCAACCTCAAAGGAAGCGAAGCCCACTCAACCATCATCTTAACCGATGAAGACAAGAATGTCCTTCGTAAACTGGGTATCAACGTAACCTTTGACCCATACTACCAATACGACCGCTTGTATCGTAAATAACGATTTGAACCTCTCCACCCTCGGAGAGGTTTTCTCTCTGCCTCAAGAGCTGGCTTTATGTTATAATGAAAGAAGAAAACTGAAAGGATTTACCATGTCAAAAGAAGTTATTGTTGAAAGTTTTGAACTTGACCACACCATTGTTAAAGCACCCTATGTCCGCTTGATTGGGGAAGAAACAGGGCCAAAAGGAGACATCATCTCCAATTATGATATTCGCTTGGTGCAACCAAACGAAGACTCTATCCCTACTGCTGGACTTCACACTATCGAGCACCTCTTGGCAAAACTCATCCGTACTCGAATCGACGGTATGATTGACTGTTCACCATTTGGCTGCCGTACAGGTTTCCACATGATTATGTGGGGACGTCATACCAGCGCTGAAATTGCGGCTGTTATCAAGGATTCGCTCAAGGAAATCGCTGAAACTACTACTTGGGAAGATGTCCCTGGAACAACCATCGAATCTTGCGGAAACTACAAAGACCACAGCCTCTTTTCTGCTAAAGAATGGGCGAAACTCATCTTGGAACAAGGAATCTCAGATGATGCCTTTGAGCGTCATGTGATTTAAACGTAAAAAAGGAACCAGTTTTTTTCATCTGGTTCCTTCTTTTTTATTCTCAAAATTCTGTCTTATACTCAATGAAAATCAAAGAGCAAACTAGGAAACTAGCCGCAGGCTGTACTTGAGTACGGCAAGGCGACGTTGACGTGGTTTGAAGAGATTTGCGAAGAGTATTATGCTTTTTCACGAATGATCAAATTACCGTCTTCCATATCTGCTTCCAGATGTTTGGCATCTAGATGATCCAAGTGGAAGTCTGTTACCTTATCACGAATTTGTTGTTCAACCACGCGACGGAGAGGGCGAACACCCATAACTTCATCATAGCCTTCTTCTGTGATATAGTCTTTAGCCTCTTGACTGACTACCAAATCAATGTCCTTCTTAGCCAAGGTTTGGTTAACTTCAGCCAACATCAAGTCTACAATCTTAGAAAGGTCTTCCTTAGTCAAGTGTGAGAACTCAATAACTGCGTTAAAGCGGTTAAGGAATTCTGGACGGAAGAATGGTTTCAAACGATCCATCAATTCTGGTTTATCCGCATCTTCTGTCAAGTTAGCTTCATAGCCAAATCCAGCATTTGATGTTGCGATAATAACTGTGTTCTTGAAGTTCACTGTATTTCCTTGACCATCAGTCAAACGACCATCATCGAGGACTTGGAGGAGAAGGGTGATTACTTGAGAATCAGCCTTTTCAATCTCGTCCAAGAGAATGATAGAGTATGGATTGCGACGAACACGTTCTGTCAAGGTATTGCTATTGTCATCATAACCCACATAGCCTGCTGTTGTACCGATTAGCTTAGATACGGCTGTTCGGTCACTGTATTCAGACATATCCAAACGAATGATTGCGTCCTTGGTCCCAAACATATCTAGCGCCAATTGTTTAGCAAGTTCAGTCTTACCAACTCCAGTTGGACCTACAAAGAGGAAGCTACCGATTGGGCGATTGCCTTCATCGAAACCAGCACGGTTACGACGGATGGCACGAGCTACAGCTTCTACCGCCTTGTCTTGTCCGATCACCTTGTCTTGCAAGCGATGAGCCATATCTTTCAAACGTTCGATATCTGATGCTCCCATTTGTGAAACTGGGATACCCGTCATTCGTTCTACAGATTCAGCCACATCGTTGACACTTGCAGTCACTTTCATATCTTCTGTATGGTTTTCGATTTTCTTTTCCAATTCTGCAATACGTGTTTTATAGTTTAGAGCTGCTTCAAAATCTTCTGCTTCAACTGCTTTTTCTTGCTTGTCTTTCTCCGCCTCAATTTCCCGTTCAACAGCATGCACATCTGTTACTGGATGTTGAGCCGCCAAGTGAGCTGCCGTTACATCAACAAGGTCGATAGCCTTATCAGGCAGGCTACGTTGAGGAATGTATTGGACAGAATAATCCACAGCTGCTTTCAAGACTTCATCTGGCAAGATGACATTGTGGTGTTGTTGATAGAGATCACGAATTCCTTGAAGGATTTTAAAAGTATCCTCTGCTGAAGGAGCATTGACCTTCACTTCGTTGAAACGACGAGCAAGAGCTGCATTCTTCAAGATGGTGTTACGGTATTCGTCTTGAGTTGTTGCCCCAATCACTGTCAATTCTCCACGAGAGAGAGCTGGCTTGAGAATATCCGCGAGCCCCTTAGAACCACTGTCTCCACCAGTGCTACCAGCACCGAGAATTTGATGAATTTCATCAAAGAAGAGAATGATATTTCCCGCTTCTTTTACTTCATTGACTAGGTTTTGAACGTTTTCTTCAAAACTACCACGGTATTGAGTACCAGCCTCAAGTCCTGAGATATCAATGGAAATGATTTCCTTATTCTTAATAGCAGCTGGAACATCACCATTCACAATAGCTTGTGCTAGGCCTTCGACAACTGCTGTCTTACCAACACCTGCGTCTCCGACTAAAACAGGATTGTTCTTGGTACGGCGTGAAAGGATTTCAGATGTTTCTTGAATTTCCTTGTTTCGTCCGATAACAGGATCCAACTTGCCCTCGCGAGCTTCCGCTGTCAAGTTTCGACCTAGTTTAGCAAGGACACCGTCTTGTTTCATACCTGAAGCCTGTTGTTGCATTTGCCCATCAACTTCTGCATTTCCTGGAAATTGGCCAGTTGCACGATAATGAGCAAATTCCTCAGGTGTCACTTCACGTCCATTAATCAAGTAACGGCGATTTTCAGAACTATATCCTCGCATACCACCCATCAATTGGTTAAATAAATCATCCATGTTGTTAAAGTTATTAAAGTTGTTGTTCATATTCTTTACCTCTTTTTGTTTACTTAGTTATGATCACTGATATTGACTATCTTTGACCTTTGTTCTAAAAAATTTAGACTAGCTAGATGGCTACTCTAGGTACTATTTCTGGTTTTTCTTTTTCAAGCAGGAGTAGACTATCTTTACTTCTGAAGATTTCTAGATGAAACATAGACCCACCTCTTTCTATTTTACTTTAAATAACACTCTTCAAACCACGTCAGTTCTATCTGCAACCTCAAAACAGTGTTTTGAGTAACCTGCAGCTAGCTTCCTAGTTTGCTCTTTGATTTTTCATTGAGTATAAATGTTCAAGTAAGGCTTTCATTTACCTTACGTTCATAATATACTACATTAGTCAGAAAAGGTCAAGAGATTTGACTTTAATTGACCAATATTTTTTAGAATGCAAAAACACCCTGAAACGTCAGGGTGCCATTCTTACATCAAATACAAAATTGCTAGTGTCAAGAGACTTGCTAGAAGCCCCACTCCCCAAAAGAAGAAGTCAACCTTCCACTCGCTCCAAGGATTTCCTTTACCAGACAATCCTCCAAGCTCAAAATGGTGATGCACAGGCGTCATACGGAAAATACGTTTGCCACCTGTCAGTTTAAAGTAACTTACTTGCATCATAACCGAAGTTGTTTCAAAAACATAAACAATTCCGATAATCAAGAGAGTCCATTCTTGGTGGAGAGCCATAGAGATAGCTGCCAGCATTCCACCGAGGGCCAAACTTCCCACATCCCCCATAAAGACCTTAGCAGGCTTGTGGTTAAAGACGAAGAAACCGAGCAAGCCACCAATCATGGCTAGAATCACCAGAAGAATATCCATCTGACCTTGCACATAGGCAATAACTCCATATGCAGACAAACTAATCACGACTGAAATACTAGCTAGACCGTCAATGCCGTCTGTCAAGTTGACTGCATTTGAAAAACCGACTAGCCAGAAAAGGGCGAAAAGAATATAGAAAATCCCTAGATGCACTTGGTAACCAAAGACTGAAAGCATATCGCCACCACGCTCATAGAAAAGGTAGAAAATGACGCCACCTAGAAGTTGAAGAGCCAACTTCTGCTTAGGATTTAACCCCTCATTGATTTTACGAAAAACCTTGAGGAAGTCATCTAAAAATCCGACAAGTCCATAAAGGACCAAGATGAACAAAATCATACCGACATTGTTAGTTAATTGTTGGGTGAAGAGAGCAACGAGGAAACTCACCACAACTGCAGCAATGAGGAAAACAAGTCCTCCCATTGTAGGAGTCCCAGCTTTTGCCTGGTGCTGTTTGACATCCTCATGCATCTGCTGGCCTGTAATTTGCGCCTTTCTATAAAATTGGATAAAGGCCGGAATTCCTACTAAAGTTAGTAAAAATGTCACAATTCCAGCACTGATAGAAATAAACATATTAGTCTCCTAAAGTTAATTTAATTTTTTTAATGTTTTTGATAGCTGTATTAGTCCGAACATCTTGCTTCTGAACAACAGAACCTGAACCTTCAAATTCCAGCTCAATATCCAACCATTTAGCAAAGGTCTCGGCAGTCTCTTTTTTCCAGCCATACATGTCTGGAATTTCTTCTACCTTATCCGATAAAAGGAGAACTTGTTGGTTTGGTGCAAGATTAGTCCCTTCTTCTACAGAAGTCTCTTTAATCTTTGTTCCAGTACCTACAACGATTGGTTGCACAATATTTCGGCGTAAGGCTTCCGCCAACTCACCAGGTGAAATATCCTTGATGCTAGGCATTGCATAAGAAGACTCTGTCGTAACTTTATCTAAATTCTTGGCTGGAGATTGAAGATTGAGAGATTCTTTCATAGCTGAAGCCCGCTCCAAGATTGGGGTGGCAAATTCTCCCAACTGAATACCTGAATAATGCTCAGGCTGTTGAACCGTCACATAGAGGATAAAATCAGGATTTTCAGCAGGGTTCATCGATACAGCTGAAAAAATGTAATTGGTCGTACCAACTAAGTAACCTCCATTTTTCTCATCGGCAATCTGGGCCGTACCGGACTTGATGGCTACATTTTGACCAGGAACAGTTACAGTTGGTTTCCCTGTCTTATGATTATACATAGTTCCATATACTGGATCTGTTCCTACCAAAACCATGTTGGTTCGAGTTAGACTGGCTGCATCTTTAGAAACAGGATTTCCTACAATCTCTTTTTGAGATTTCCGAACAGATTGGTCATTTGGGTCATATAAGGCACTGATAAATTTAGGTTCTAACATAACTCCATCATTAGCAATAGCTGTAAAGGCACGAAGCATTTGTGTTTGTGTCACTGAAATTCCTTGCCCAAATGAGCTTTGAGCAATACTAACAATATTATCAGCTGGAAGTTGACCAGCGTATTCATCTGTCAAGCCAAAGCGAGTTGGGACCCCAAATTTAAAGCGGTTTAGATAATCCAACCAAGTAGCATCTCCCATTTTTTGTTCAAGTAGACTCATTCCAACATTACTGGAGTGAGCGAAACCTTGTAAGAAAGTCATCATCCCACCAGTCGTCAAACCATCATTAACATCCCAATCTCGAGTCGTCGCATCCGCTATTTTAAATTCACTGCTATTGAAGTATTCTCCACTTGGGAAGGTATTATTATCAATAGAAGAAGCTAACGTCATAACCTTCATGGCTGATCCTGGTTCATAGTTACTTTGATAAAGAATATCACGCCAAACAAAGTCTTTGGTGATACCATCCTTAGTATCTGCATTAAAGGTAGGTCGTTGGGTGGTAGCAAGGATTTCACCGGTCTTTGCACTGACCAAGGTCGCGGTCATATACTTACCTTTTACTTTTTCTAGAAAGGCATCCATCTGAATTTCCATGAAAGATTGGAGCGGGCTAGACAATGTTGTATAAACATCCTTGCCATCCACAGTTTGTTGCGACACCTGTTCTGTTCCTGGTACGATATTTCCTACACGGTCTTTTTCATAGGTAATAATACCGTCTGTCCCAGCAAGAATGGTATTTAACGAACTCTCCAGACCAAAAGTTCCTAATAAACTCTTACTGCCGTCCTCATTTTCATGAAGTTGGGCTAACCCAATAAAACTAGAAGCAAATTGTCCATTTGGGTAGCTTCTGTTAGGGCTAGTTGTAAAGTCTATTCCTTCCACACTAGCATCTTTCAAATCTTTTTTAATCGCCATCATATTGGCATAGGTAATCCCATTTCCTTTTGCTCCAAAGGAAACTTGAGTCAGATTTGGTTGAGCCAGCTGCTCTTTTACATAAGCTTCATCCATATCCAAATATTTATGGAAAACTTCTGCTACCTTATTAAACTGAGAATCCTCTACATAAAGAATTTTCCCCGTTGCCGACTTGTATTTTTTATTAATAACAGCATATACGTTATAGGAGGTCGCATCTTCAGCGATGGGTACTCCATTACGATCATAGATGGTTCCACGCTTAGCAGGAACTGTACGAGTTGTTTGGTGAACTTTCTTAGCCTCTTTTACTAGGTCCGCTCCAAATTTACTACCACTCCCGATAATAACAGCAAAATTGACCAAAAAGATAGCGAAAAGTACGACAGCTAACAAACTGATGTACTTGCCGACTATTCTACGGTTTTCTGCTGGAGATTTACGATTTTTTACCGCAAATCGGGTTATTTTTTCTGTCCATTTCATATCTTACTCCGCTGTTCGGATATTTTCATTATTCAATTTCAAATCTTTTTTATCTGCAATTTCTTTCAATCGCTCTGAACGAATCAATTCATTCACTTCCTGCTTGGCATCGTCCAGCTCTGTCTTCTTCTCCTCTATCTGCGCATTGATTTTTGTCAAATCACTTTGCACTTGCAAGAGTCGTGTCTGCATAAAGATAATGCTTACTGCTAAGACGAGAGCCGTAAAAGCGATGGAAAGATAAAAAGCCTTCTCCACACGTGAGAATTTTTTTATACGATTTTGCAAGAATTGACTGGTTGTTTCTTTCTTATCTACCATTTTTTCCTCTTACTTGTGAATTTTTCTGGCCACGCGCAACTTGGCTGAGTGCGAGCGGTTATTGGCTTCTAATTCTTCTGCACTTGGCAAGATTGGCTTACGGGACACCAATTCCATCTTGGGCTTGAGATCATCTGGGATGAAAGGCAAACCTTTGGGAACTTCCACTGTTGAAGCCTCCTTAAACAATTGCTTGGTCAAGCGGTCTTCTAAGGAATGAAAGGTAATCACTGAAATTCTACCATCTAGAGCCAGCATCTCCATAGCCTGCTGGATGGATTCATCTGCCGCTCCCAGCTCATCGTTAACTTCAATTCGAATAGCCTGGAAAATCTGCTTGGCAGGATGACCCTTTTTCTTAAGTTCTTTGGCAGGCTTAGCCGACTTGATAATCTCTGCCAACTCAGTCGTTGTCTCGATTGGCTTGACTTCACGTGCTTGTTCAATCTTACGCGCAATCTGTTTAGAAAATTTATCCTCACCATACTTGAAGAAAATACGAACCAAGTCATGATAGTCATAGTGATTCACCACTTCATAAGCTGTCAGACTAGCTTCCTGATTCATCCGCATGTCCAGTGGCGCATCCTTTTTATAAGAAAAACCACGCTCACGCTGGTCCAGCTGAGGACTAGAGACTCCCAAGTCATAACAAATCCCATCAATTTCCTGAACACCAGCTTCGCGCAAACGTACCTGTAAATGACGGAAATTATCCTTGATAAAGGTTACCATCCCTTTTTCGATATAGGGTGCCAAACGTTGCTGTGCATTGTCAATAGCATTCTGGTCTTGGTCAAAGGCATAGAGATGGCCTTTTTCACTCAATTTACTTAATAAATATTCGCTATGGCCCGCTCCACCCAAAGTCGCATCAACGTAGATACCATCAGGCTTTACGTCAAGCATATCAACCGTTTCGTGGAGTAAGACCGTTACATGATGAAATTCTTTTGTCATATCTTATCTATTTTACCACAAATCTGACTAGCTTGCACTAGTCAGACAAATAGGTCAAAAAAAGTAAGATTTCTTTAAGAAATAGGTAACTTCTCAAAGTAACTTCCACTTGCCTGACCAAAGTGGAAATTAGTCTA
>CAUTUU010000043.1:0-15388 GCA_963541545.1 uncultured bacterium
TTGTCCTTTCTCGATCTTAGCTTTTCTTCAACCCACTACAGTTGACAAAGAGCCGCTTTTCTTCAACCCACTACAGTTGACAAAGAGCCATAAAAAATAGAACTGACTGCCAGTTCTATTTTTTGTATTAGTATTTTCTAAATCGTTGATAGCGTTCTTCCAACAACTCTTCTAACGTTTTTTGTGAAAGTAGGGCTAGCTCAGCTTGGATTTCTTTTTTGACAGTCTTAATCAGTTCTTTGCTCGAAAGTCCTGCTTCAGAAATCACCTTATCCACCACGTCCATTTCTAACAGTTCATGCGAAGTGATTTTCATCAGTTCTGCCGCTTCCATGGCACGACTGCCGTCCTTCCATAGAATGGAAGCAAAGCCTTCTGGACTGAGAATGGCATAGATAGAATTTTCCAGCATCCAAACACGGTCCGCGACAGCTAGAGCCAGAGCTCCACCTGAACCACCTTCACCGATAATGATGGCGATAATCGGAACTTTTAGATCACTCATTTCCATGAGATTGCGAGCAATAGCTTCTCCCTGTCCACGTTCTTCCGCTCCGACTCCAGGATAGGCACCCGCAGTATTGATAAAGGTCACTACTGGACGGCCAAATTTTTCAGCCTGTTTCATCAACCGTAGAGCCTTACGGTAACCTTCTGGATGCGGTTGTCCAAAATTCCGTTTTAAATTGTCTTGCAAACTCTTGCCTTTTTGGATACCAACCACTGTTACAGCTTGCTCTCCAAGCCAGCCGATACCACCAACAACTGCACCATCGTCACGAAAAGAACGGTCACCATGTAATTGGATAAATTCATCAAAAATGCCTGTCGCAAAATCCAAGGTTGTCAAACGACTCTGCTCACGCGCTTCTCTGACTATTTTTGCAATATTCATCTAGGACTCCCTCCGTGCAATCTGACTAGGCTAGCAATGGTATCTGGCAAGTCTCTTCTTTTGACAATAGCATCCACAAAGCCATGTTCCAATAGGAATTCTGCCTTTTGGAAACCCTCAGGCAAGCTTTCACGAACCGTATTTTCAATCACACGACGCCCAGCAAAACCGACCAAGCTCTGTGGTTCAGCCAGAATGATATCGCCTTCCATAGCGAAAGACGCTGTTACACCACCTGTCGTTGGATCTGTCAAAATAGTCAGGTAAAAGAGGCCTGCATTTGAATGGCGTTTAACCGCTGCAGAAATCTTGGCCATCTGCATGAGACTCATGATTCCTTCCTGCATACGGGCTCCACCAGAGGCTGTAAAGAGGACAACTGGCAATTTTTCTACAGTCGCATACTCAAACAAACGAGTGATTTTTTCCCCTACAACCGTACCCATAGAAGCCATGATAAAGTTGGAATCCATAATCCCAAGAGCCACAGTCTGACCTTTAATAAGAGCAGTTCCTGTCACAACAGCTTCATCCAGACCTGTTTTTTCACGCATAGTTGCAAGTTTTTTCTGATAACCAGGGAAATGCAAGGGATCCTTGCTTTCAATCCCTATAAACAATTCCTTGAAGGTTCCCATATCAATCGTCAGAGCCAAGCGTTCTTGGGCAGAAATACGAAAAGTATAGCTACAGTGCGGACAGATACGCTCACTTCCCAGATCCTTCTGATAGATGGTATGCTTACAACCTGGACACTTAGAAAATAATTCATCTGGAACCTCTGGCTTGGCTTGAGGTTTTTCCCTAACCGAACGATTGGGATTGATTCGAATATACTTATCTTTTTTACTAAATAGAGCCATTGATTCCCCTTTTCGGTTTAAACTCTTAAAGTCATTTTATTCTTTTTCTTGATATTTAGGTAAGAAGGTTTCCATCAAGAAGGAAGTATCATAATCTCCAGCAATGACATTGCGATCTGAAATGAGGTCAAGCTGGAAATCTGCATTGGTCTGCACCCCCTCAATCTCTAGTTCATAGAGGGCACGCTGCATTTTCATCAAAGCATCAAAACGATTTTCACCGTGAACGATGATTTTGGCAATCATACTATCATAATAAGGCGGAATGGTATAACCTGGATAAACTGCTGAATCCACTCGCAAGCCAACTCCACCACTTGGCAGATAGAGATTAGTAATCTTACCTGGGCTTGGAGCAAAGTTAAAGGCTGGATTTTCCGCATTGATACGACACTCGATAGCATGCCCTCTTAGAACAATATCTTCTTGCTTAACAGACAGAGGCTGACCTGCCGCAATGCGAATCTGTTCCTTAACGATATCCACACCTGAAACAAATTCTGTTACTGGATGTTCCACCTGAACACGAGTATTCATTTCCATGAAATAGAATTTGCCACTGGCTTCATCAAGCAGAAACTCAATGGTCCCTGCATTCTCATAACCAACAGACTCTGCAGCTCGAACAGCAGCCGCACCGATTTCATGACGCAGCGTTTTGCCAATTGCAATCGAAGGACTTTCTTCTAAAACCTTTTGGTTATTTCGTTGAAGAGAACAATCCCGTTCACCTAAATGAATCACATTCCCATGCTCATCTCCTAGGATTTGAACCTCAATATGACGAGCTGGATAGATAACCCGTTCTATATACATGGCACCATTGCCATAATTGGCCTTGGCTTCACTAGAGGCGGTCTCAAAAGCTGATACGAGGTCTTCTGGTTTTTCAACCTTACGAATCCCTTTACCACCTCCACCTGCTGAGGCCTTGAGCATAACAGGGTAGCCAATTTTTTCAGCAACAATCAAAGCTTCTTCAGAGTTATGCACTTCTCCATCCGAACCTGGAATAACTGGCACACCTGCTTTAATCATCTGAGCACGCGCATTGATCTTATCCCCCATCATATCCATGACATGACCAGATGGGCCGATAAACTTAATACCCACCTCTTCACACATGGTAGCAAATTTGGAATTTTCACTGAGAAATCCAAAACCAGGGTGAATAGCTTCTGCCTCAGTCAAGACTGCAGCTGATAGAACCGCATTGATATTGAGATAAGACTCTGTTGCCTTGCCAGGGCCGATACAAACAGCTTCATCTGCCAAAAGCGTATGAAGAGCTTCCTTATCAGCAGTTGAATAAACCGCCACCGTCGCAATCCCCAATTCACGCGCCGCACGGATAATACGAACCGCAATTTCACCACGATTGGCAATTAAAATTTTTCGAAACATGGAGAACCTCCTTAGTTCCCAATTGCAAAGGTAAGAGTACCACTGGCCGCAAGCTTGCCATCCACTTCAGCCTTTGCTTCAACCACAGCTATGGTGCCACGACGTTTGACAAAAGTCGCTGTCATAAGCAATTGGTCTCCAGGCACAACTTGCTTCTTAAACTTGACCTTATCCATACCAGCGTAAAAGACCAGTTTACCTTTATTTTCAGGTTTTGACAACTCCAAGACACCAGCTGTTTGCGCCAAGGCTTCCATGATCAGAACACCTGGCATAACTGGGTATTGAGGAAAATGACCGTTAAAGAAGGGCTCGTTAATGGTCACATTTTTGATAGCAACAATAGTGTCCTCGCTCACTTCCAAGACACGGTCTACTAGGAGCATAGGATAACGGTGAGGTAGAGCTTCTTTGATTCCTTGAATATCAATCATTTGATACGTACCAATCCTTTACCAAACTCAACCATTTCTTCATTAGAAACGAGAATTTCCGTTACCACACCATCCTTAGGTGCTGGAATTTCATTCATGACTTTCATGGCTTCGATAATAACTAATGTTTGGCCTTTTTTAACACTATCACCAACTGAAACGAAGGCAGGTTTATCTGGACCAGCAGCCAAGTAAGCCACCCCAACAAGTGGGCTCTCTACAACATCTCCCTCAGCAGCCACACTTGCTTCTGCTGGCGCCGAAGTTTCTTCCACTACAGTTTCTGTTGAAGCAGATGAAGGGGCTACTGGACTTGGTGTTGCTAGAACAGGCGCTGGAGCAACTTCAGACACCAGTCTCGCTTCATTCTTGCTAAACTGTAACTCATCCGTCCCATTTTTATAAGAAAATTCTCTCAAACTTGACTGGTCAAATTGGGCCATCAAGTCTTTAATATCGTTTAAATTCATAGTTATTTATTCTCCCAACGTTTGAAAGCAAGAACTGCATTGTGGCCACCAAAACCAAAGGTATTTGAAATAGCGTATGGAATTTCTTGCTCCAAGCCTTGTCCATAAACGACATTGGCTTCGATATAATCTGATACTTCGCTTGTCCCAGCTGTCATTGGAACAAAGTTATGACGCATAGCCTCGATTGTAACGATAGCTTCTACCGCGCCTGCAGCCCCCAGCAAATGTCCTGTGAAAGACTTAGTTGATGATACAGGTACTTCCTTACCAAGAACAGCTACGATCGCACCACTTTCTCCTTTTTCATTAGCAGGAGTTGACGTTCCGTGAGCATTGACATAGGCTACTTGCTCTGGAGAAATCTCAGCTTCTTCCAAAGCTAGTTTGATGGCCTTGATAGCTCCCTGACCTTCTGGATGTGGTGAAGTCATGTGGTAGGCATCACAAGTATTTCCGTAACCAACCACTTCAGCAAGGATAGTAGCGCCACGTTTTTCAGCGTGTTCAAGGCTTTCAAGAACCAACATCCCCGAACCTTCACCCATGACAAACCCATTACGATCCTTATCAAATGGAATAGAAGCACGAGTTGGATCCTCTGTAGTAGAGAGAGCTGTTAGGGCTTGGAAACCAGCAATAGCAAAAGGTGTAATAGAGGCTTCTGAACCACCTACCAACATAACATCTTGGAAACCAAACTTAATTGAGCGGAAGGCATCCCCAATCGCATCATTTGATGAAGCGCAGGCAGTATTGATGGATTTACAAACACCGTTTGCTCCAAAACGCATAGCAACATTTCCTGAAGCCATATTTGGTAAGGCTTTCGGAAGGGTCAATGGTTTCACACGTTTTGGTCCTTTGTCATGGAGGCGAAGCACTTGATCTTCAATTTCCTTGATTCCACCAATACCAGAGGCAACGATAACACCAAAACGATCCTTGTCAAGAGCCTCTACATCTAGCTTAGCATGATTAACAGCTTCTTGGGCAGCATACAAGGCATACAAAGAGTAGTTATCAAAACGGTTGGTATCTTTCTTTACAAAGTATTTATCAAAAGGAAAATCTTGGATTTCTGCTGCATTATGCACATCAAAGTCACTATGATCAAATTTTGTAATTGGACCAATTCCGATTTTTCCAGTTGTCAAACTATTCCAAAATTCTTCTGGTGTATTTCCGATTGGAGATGTAACTCCATAACCTGTTACTACTACGCGATTTAGTTTCATCTTTTTCACCTCTAGGTTCTGCTACATACTTAAGCCACCATCAATGGCAACCACTTGACCAGTTAGATAATCTTGGCCTGCTAAAAATACTGTCAAATCTGCAACCTGTTCTGCTTGACCAAATTCTTTCATAGGAATTTGCGCCAGCATGGCATCTTTTACTTTATCTGATAGGATAGCTGTCATATCGGACTCAATCATTCCAGGTGCGATAGCATTAACCCTGATATTGCGATTGGCTACTTCACGCGCCACAGACTTGGTAAAACCAATCAAACCAGCCTTAGAAGCTGCATAGTTAGCTTGACCGATATTTCCCATCAAACCAACAACACTAGACATATTAATGATAGCACCTTCTCTGGCCTTCATCATCGGTTTCAAGACTGATTGTGTCATGTTAAAGGCACCAGTCAGGTTAACCTTGAGCACTTTTTCAAAATCTGCTTCTGTCATCTTGAGCATGAGGGTGTCTTGGGTAATTCCTGCATTGTTGACCAAAACATCTACTGAACCCAACTCTGCAATAGCTTGCTCAACCATACGTTTAGCGTCTTCAAAATCTGATACATCTCCTGAAATGGGAACTACCTTGACACCGTAGTCTGCAAACTCAGCGAGTAATTCTTCAGAGATAGGCCCACGACTGTTTAATACGATATTAGCTCCAGCTTGAGCAAACTTGTGGGCGATGGCAAGACCAATTCCACGACTTGAACCTGTAACAAAGATATTTTTATTTTTTAGTTGCATTCTTTTCTCCTGTTTCCTCCTGTATTTATGGGAGAATGGATTACTAGTTTCCTAGAAGAGCTTCCAGGCTAGCCTGATCTTCAACATTGGCTAGTTTAGCCGTCTTATCAATCTTTTTAACAAAGCCTGACAAGACTTTCCCCGGCCCAATCTCGATAAAGTTGGTTACGCCTGCTTCTTGCATAACTGCAATGCTTTCATAGAAACGAACTGGTTCCTTGACCTGACGCGTCAAAAGTTGAGCAATGTCTTCTTTTTGCATGACAGCAGCTTCTGTATTGCCGACTAGGGGACAAGTAAAATCTGAAAAACTTACTTGAGCTAGTGTTTCAGCCAGTTTCTGGCTAGCAGGCTCAAGGAGAGCGGTATGAAAAGGTCCTGAAACCTTAAGAGGAATCAAGCGTTTGGCACCTGCTTCTTGCAAGAGTTCAACAGCTCGGTCAACTGCAACCACTTCTCCACCAATCACGATTTGTGCAGGTGTATTATAGTTGGCTGGGGTAACCACTCCAAGTTCAGAAGCTTTTTGACAAGCTTCCTCAATGACCTCTACTGGCGTATTGAGAACTGCGACCATCTTACCAGAGCCAGCAGGAGCCGCTTCTTCCATATAGGTGCCACGCTTAGCAACCAAGGCAACCGCATCTTCAAAATCCAAGGCACCGCTGGCCACCAAGGCAGAGTATTCTCCAAGGGATAAACCAGCAACCATATCAGGCTGATAGCCCTTTTCTTGCAATAAACGGTAGATAGCAACCGAAGTCGCTAAAATGGCTGGTTGCGTATAGCGGGTCTGATTGAGTTTTTCTTCTTCCCTATCAATGAGATAACACAAATCATAACCAAGTACCTGACTAGCTTGATCAATCGTCTCTCTGACAATCGGATACTGATCATAGAGATCCCGTCCCATCCCTAGATACTGGGCACCTTGACCAGCAAATAAAAAGGCTGTTTTAGTCATTTCTTACAACTCCTGCCCAACGAGAGGCTTCTTCTTGAATTTTCTTAGCTGCTCCGTAGTATAAATCTTTTAGGATTTCTTCAACGGTTTCTTCTTTGGAAACAAGTCCTGCGATCTGACCTGCCATAACAGATCCACCATCCACATCTCCGTGGACAACCGCTTTGGCTAGGGCACCTGCTCCCATTTGCTCAAAAATTTCCAAATCTGGATTTTCTTGTTTAAAGGCATCTTTCTCAGCTTGTTCAAAATCACGAGTCAACTGATTTTTAATAGCACGAACAGCATGTCCAAAGTGTTGAGCTGAAATCGTAGTATCAATATCTCGAGCTTTTAAAATTTTCTCCTTATAATTTGGATGGGCATTAGACTCTTTTGCAACGACAAAACGAGTTCCAACCTGAACAGCTTCTGCACCTAGCATAAAGCCAGCCGCAGCACCTTCACCATCTGCAATTCCTCCTGCAGCAATAACAGGAATAGATACAGCAGCAGCAACCTGACGCACCAAGGTCATGGTTGTTAATTTCCCAATATGTCCCCCAGCTTCCATTCCTTCTGCAATAACAGCGTCCGCACCGATTTTTTCCATGCGTTTAGCTAGGGCAACACTTGGTACAACAGGAATAACTGTTATACCAGCAGCATGGAAACGTTCCATATATTTGCTTGGATTTCCTGCTCCTGTTGTAACTACCTTAACACCTTCCTCTATAACGAGGTCTACAATATCTTCCACGAAGGGAGACAAGAGCATGATGTTGACACCAAAGGGTTTATCCGTCAATGATTTGATTTTATCAATATTTGCCTTAACAACTTCTTTAGGGGCATTTCCCCCACCGATAATCCCTAGTCCTCCAGCCTTGGAAACAGCTCCTGCCAAATCACCATCAGCAACCCAAGCCATTCCTCCTTGGAAAATAGGATAATCAATGTTCAATAATTCTGTAATACGCGTTTTCATAGTGCCTCCATCATTTCTTGCTTACGCAATAGTTCGATACTGTCATAATTTGAAAATCAAACTATTGCCTAAACAAGAGGGAGCGGGTTCCCCTACTCCTTCTATCTATATTCTGCTTATACTCTTCAAAAATCTCTTCAAACCACTTCAGCGTCACCTTGCCGTACTCAAGTACAGCCTGCGGCTAGCTTCCTAGTTTGCTCTTTGATTTTCATTGAGTATTATTTTGTTTGCTCTTCAACGTAGGCAACCAAGTCACCAACTGTTTTCAAGTCATCTTCTGCTTCGATTTGGATATCAAAAGCATCTTCGATTTCTGAGATTACTTGGAACAAGTCCAATGAATCTGCATCCAAGTCATCAAAAGTTGATTCAAGTGTTACTTCTGATGCGTCTTTTCCAAGTTCTTCAACGATAATTTCTTGTACTTTTTCAAATACTGCCATGATAGGACTCCTTTAAAATAAATAGTTTTTTATAACAATGTGTTCACCACATGATTACCTAAATTGTAAGAATGAGCGTGCCCCAGGTCAAGCCTCCACCGAAGCCTGATAGCAGAACAGTCTGACTACCATCTAAACGGATGAGACCTTGTTCTACACACTCTGAAAGTAAAATCGGGATACTTGCTGCACTGGTATTTCCATACTCCATCATATTGGCTGGAAGTTTAGCTCGGTCGACACCGATTTTTCTAGCCATCTTATCCAAGATACGGTCATTGGCCTGATGAAGTAGCAGATAATCCAAGTCTGTCGCCTCTACAGGAGATTCGTCAATAGTCTGCTTGATAGACTTGGCTACATCTCGAATGGCAAAATCAAAGATCGCCCGCCCATCCATCTTCAAAAATGAATCTGCATTTTCTTGATCTGAAAATGGAGAATGTAAGCCTGAATGTCCATAGGTCAGACACTCACTACGACTCCCATCACTGTTGAGACTCTCAGCTAAGAAATGCTCTTGCTCGCTAGCTTCTAGCAAGACACCACCAGCACCATCTCCAAACAAAACAGCTGTTGATCGGTCTGACCAATCGACTGCCTTAGAGAGGGTTTCACTACCAATCACCAAGCCTTTTTGAAAGCGACCAGAAGCGATAAACTTTTCAGCTGTTGACAAGGCAAATACAAATCCACTACAAGCAGCTGTTAGGTCAAAAGCAAATGCCTTATTGGCACCAATATTGGCTTGAACTCGAGCAGCTGTAGAGGGCATCATCGAATCTGGAGTGATGGTGGCTAGGATGATAAAATCCAGCTCCTCCCCTGTGATTCCAGCTTTTGCCATCAGTTTCTTAGCAACTTCCGTAGCCAAATCACTGGTAGATTCTGTTCTCGAAATATGCCTTTGTCGTATTCCCGTTCGACTTGAAATCCACTCATCATTGGTATCCATAATCTGGGCCAAATCATGATTTGTAACCACCTGCTCTGGCACATAATGAGCAACCTGGCTTATTTTTGCAAAAGCCATTATCTCAAATCCTCCAAAAATTGATAAAGATTGGTCAAACCTTTGCTCATAATCTCAATCTCTTCCTTACTCATACCATCAATGATTTTTTCAACCATGGCCTTGTGGAAGCGTTTATGTAGTCTATGAACCAAGCGACCTTTCTTTGTCAAATGCAGATGCACCACACGTCGATCATGTTCTGAACGAATGCGTTCAATGTAACCCTTGCGTTCGAGATTATTTAAACTAGTCGTAACTGTCCCAAGAGTCACCATCAACTCTTTCGACACTTGACTTGGTGTTACATCTGGGAATCTCCCAATCACATCAATCGTATGCATTTCTTTGATGGAGATATCCTTGAAACGACTACCTCTCAAGCTAACTTCCTCAATGACAAGGACATTGTTAAATATAGATGTTAAATATTCATTAATTCGTTGGTAGTCCAATCTCTTTTCCCTCCTTTTCAAAAAACTTTCACAATCAAAACATTTGACAGAAAAATTATATCAAACTTCAAAGAATGGTGCAAGTATTTTTTTATTTTCCTGTAAATTTAGGTCTTCTTCTCTCCGAATGAGCCCGAACTCCCTCTTTAAAATCCTCTGTTTTGGCCAGTGATTCCTGTAGATGCAGTTCTAAAACAGCATAATCTTGCCAATCTTTAAATTGGCTCTCCCAAACCAACTTCTTGATGGCTGCATAGGAATTACTTGAACCACGTCTTAATTTTTTAAGAAGCTGTTCTCTGGTTTTTTCTAACTTATCAGCTTCCGAAATACGGTAAACCACACCCCACTCTAGAGCTTTTTCTGCTGTCAAAGCCTCTCCTGTCATGGCTAGTTGAGCAGCACGCGTCACACCGATACTTCGGCTCAAGAGATAAATTCCTCCTGCATCTGGAGCCAAACCAACTCCAACAAAGGCTTGGATAAATTTAGCCTTATCGGTCGCTAAACAGAAATCTGCGGCAACAGCCATATTTGCTGCAGCACCTGCAACAGCCCCATCAACCTCCATCAAGACAGGCTTTGCAATTTGCTTGATTTTATAAGAAATAGTATTGACCAATTCTGCGATTTTCGTCAATGATGGAATATCATCCTCATCCACTGCCCGCTTCATCTCTACTAGATCTCCTCCAACTGAGAAGACTTTGCCATTCGCATTGATCAAGATAAAATGCACAGCTGGATCCTCTTCCGCCAGAGTCAAGGCTTCTAAAATTTCCTCACACATGGGAATATGGAAACCATTAGCGACATCAGGACGGTTTAAAGTAATAATTGCCAAATCCTCTTCAAGCTGATAAATAATATGTTCCATCTGGACTCCTTTTATTTTATAAGCGATTTAAATTATTTTATTAGCAAAGTATATCTTTTTTGAAATCAGAAAGCAAGAAAAAATCAACTGAAAGTGTCTCGGCCGATAAGAAAGGCTCGCTTTGTCCTAGAAAGTATCTTATTTTCTTCATTGAAAAAAGGCTTTCTTTCTGCTATAATCGTATAAAATACTTACTTTAGGAGTTCTTATGAAAGTTGTTAAATTTGGAGGTAGCTCTCTTGCCTCTGCTGGTCAATTAGAAAAAGTTTTAAACATCGTTAAAAGCGATCCAGAACGCCGTTTTGTAGTTGTTTCTGCACCTGGGAAACGCAATGCTGAAGATACTAAGGTTACTGATGCCTTGATTAAATACTACCGCGACTATGTTGCTGGTAACGATATTAGCAAAAGTCAAAACTGGATTATCGACCGCTATGCTGCTATGGTTAGTGAGTTGGGACTGAAACCAGCTGTTCTAGACAAAATTTCTAAAAGCATTCGTGCCTTGGCCACTCTTCCTATCGAAGAAAATGAATTTCTCTACGATACTTTCCTAGCAGCGGGTGAAAACAACAATGCCAAATTGATTGCTGCCTACTTTAATCAAAATGGGATTGATGCACGCTATGTGCACCCTCGAGAAGCTGGTATTGTAGTCACAAGTGAACCTGGTCACGCTCGCATCATTCCATCAAGTTATGACAAGATTGAAGAATTAACAAACGCAAATGAAGTCCTTGTCATTCCTGGTTTCTTTGGTGTTACTAAGGAAAATCAAATCTGTACCTTCTCACGTGGAGGCTCTGATATCACTGGTTCTATCATTGCTGCTGGTGTCAAGGCTGACCTTTATGAAAACTTTACGGATGTTGATGGTATCTTTGCAGCCCACCCTGGTATTATCCACCAACCACACTCGATCCCTGAGTTGACCTACCGTGAAATGCGTGAATTGGCCTATGCAGGATTCTCAGTTCTTCATGACGAAGCCCTTCTACCTGCCTACCGTGGAAAAATCCCTCTCGTTATCAAAAATACTAACAACCCTGACCATCCAGGTACTCGTATCGTTCTAAAACACAGTAGTGATGAATTTCCAGTTGTGGGAATTGCTGGTGATTCTGGCTTTGTCAGCATCAACATGTCTAAATACCTCATGAACCGCGAAATTGGATTTGGTCGCAAGGTTCTGCAAATCCTTGAAGACCTCAACATCGGTTGGGAACATATGCCAACAGGTATCGACGATCTTTCGATTATCCTCCGTTCTCGCGAACTAACTCCTATCAAGGAAGAAGAAATCCTGCGTCAGTTGGTGCAAAAAGCTGAAGTAGACCATGCAGAAATCGAACACGACCTTTCAATCATTATGATTGTTGGTGAAAAGATGAAAAGCCATATCGGCGTAACTGCTACTGCGACACGTGCTCTATCTGAAAACAAGATCAACATCCAGATGATGTCTCAGGGTTCTAGTGAGGTTTCTATCATGTTTGTTGTTAATAAAGACCAAGAAAAAGCGGCAATTAAAGCCCTCTATAATGCCTTTTTCGGTGAAAGCAAGGAAGACTAATCATGGCCCAATCTCTTAACAAAACAGTGCTCCTCAATACAACAGGCACCTCCTACCTCTCTATAGCTGGGAAAGTGGGAAAATTCCTGGTCGGGGATCAGGCTCTGGAATTTTACCCAGATGTCAATGTTGAACAATTTATCCAAATTCCTTGGAGCCATATCAACCAAATTGGAGCCAATGTTACTGGTCGCAAAATCAGTCGTCACTTCGAAGTCTTTACAGATAGAGGAAAATTCCTCTTTGCTTCAAAAGACTCAGGTGCCATTCTTAAAATTGCACGCGAAAAACTGGGTAATGACAAGGTCGTCAAGCTTCCGACCCTGATTCAGACAATTAGCCAAAAATTTAAAAATCTATTTGCAAAAAAGTAGAAACTTTAGTATAATCATAGCAACGGATAAGTAGGTTATCTTCTTCTTTCAGAAAGTCTGCGGGTGCTGCGAGCAGATAGGAGGGATAGGTGAAATTCTACCGTTAGTAACAATTACATACACAATCAAGTGCACACCTGTGAAGTTGGATGGAACCGTGGCCCTGCCACTCCAACGCTTTGTCAGGTGTGCTTTTTTCATAAAGGAGTTCTTATGTTAGATATCAAACGTATTCGTACAGACTTTGATGCTGTCGCAGAAAAATTGGCTACACGTGGTGTAGATGCTGCTGTCTTAAATGAGATGAAAGAAATCGATGCTAAGCGTCGTGACATCTTGGTCAAGGTTGAAACTCTCAAGGCAGAACGAAACACAGTTTCTGCTGAGATTGCTCAAGCCAAACGCAACAAGGAAAATGCAGATGACAAGATTGCTGCCATGCAAAATCTATCTGCTGAGGTCAAAGCCTTGGATGGCGAATTGGCAGACATCGATGCTAAATTGACAGAATTTACTACTACTCTTCCAAATATCCCAGCTGACAGCGTTCCTGTTGGAGCTGATGAAGATGACAATGTGGAAGTTCGCCGTTGGGGCACTCCACGCGAATTTGACTTCGAACCAAAAGCTCACTGGGATCTTGGTGAAGACCTTGGTATCCTTGACTGGGAACGCGGTGGTAAGGTAACAGGCGCTCGTTTCCTCTTCTATAAAGGTCTCGGTGCTCGTTTAGAACGTGCTCTCTACAACTTTATGTTGGATGAGCATGGCAAGGAAGGCTATACTGAAGTCATCACACCTTACATGGTTAACCACGATTCTATGTTTGGTACTGGTCAATATCCAAAATTCAAGGAAGATACTTTTGAACTCAGCGACAGCAATTATGTCCTTATTCCTACAGCTGAAGTTCCTCTAACAAACTACTACCGTGATGAAATCCTGGACGGTAAAGACCTGCCAATCTACTTCACTGCTATGAGCCCATCATTCCGTTCTGAAGCTGGTTCTGCTGGTCGTGATACTCGTGGCTTGATTCGTCTGCACCAATTCCACAAGGTTGAAATGGTTAAATTTGCCAAACCAGAAGAATCTTACGAAGAATTGGAAAAAATGACGGCCAACGCTGAAAATATCCTTCAAAAACTGAACCTTCCATACCGTGTCGTTGCTCTCTCTACTGGAGATATGGGCTTCTCAGCTGCTAAAACTTACGACTTGGAAGTTTGGATTCCAGCGCAAAACAATTACCGTGAAATCTCAAGCTGTTCAAACACAGAAGATTTCCAAGCCCGTCGTGCCCAAATCCGTTACCGTGATGAAGCAGACGGCAAGGTGAAACTCCTTCACACCTTGAACGGTTCTGGACTTGCAGTTGGACGTACAGTGGCTGCTATTCTTGAAAACTACCAAAATGAAGATGGTTCTGTGACCATCCCAGAAGCACTTCGTCCATACATGGGCGGAGCTGAGGTTATCAAACCATAAAAAATAAGGTTTAGCTATTTCTAGCTAGACCTTTTTTCGTAACCAAATCATATAAGCGCCCAATACAAAGAATAAAATAATTAGGCAAATAACGGTTTCAGCCAATACAAGATAATCCAGAAATGGAAGTTTCAAGATTCCCTGAGCCATCTTAAGCGAGGTAGCCGTGATAATGGTTGGGAAGGTTAAGGCTGAGAAGGCTGGTTGAAAGCCTTGTTTTAAAATATTAGGTAGACGAGTTAAAACAAAGAAAAAGAAGGATTGAGAAGCCAAAATCATGACGATCAAGAACCAAGTCGGTAGGCTTGCTCCTCCAACTCGAACCAGGGAAGCCAAGAGCAGAGAGAAAGGAGCACAGTAGATTCCTTCCTGTCCAAGCAAGGCTACAGGGAGTGGTTGTTTCTTTAAATCACTATAAATAAGGGGATAGAGATAGAAGGTCAAGAGAAAACCAAAACTCAAGGTCGCATAGGCAATCTCGATAATGCCTACCAGAGGATAAGTCAAGGCTGCTACTGCTATCCCCACGTAGAGTACCGTCCAGCTTGGAGTAGCATGAACCCTCCGACCAGGACAGGCAAATTTGATGGTGAAACCAGCAATCAGGGCTAAATCCAAGAGAAATGAAAACCACCAGAGTCCTTGCGCTACTAAAGGAAGATGAGGAAACACACGAAAGACATAGGTCGATAAAATCATCCCAGCCATGGGAAAGGTTGCCATTCCTGACAAAAGAGGGGGCTTGGTCAATTCTTGCTTGGTTTTTTTCCAATTAAACAGATGAAAAATCAGAAAGAATATCCACAAAATCAAACCTGTCAAACTAAATACCTGTGACAGAACTGGCAACGTATCTAAAATAAGATTTCCAGCTCCTGCCAAACCTAGCAAACAACCAGAAAATACTAAGGGGAGTTTTTTCATACCAACCTCCAATAATCATGTTAGTTTCAGTATAGCATAAAAGCGCTTAAATGGGGACTTAAAAAAACGAAGTCGGATTATTTCAGACTTCATTTTGTAATCAGATATGAATTAAGCATAAGGTTGCAATTCTGGGTTAATTGGTGTATTGGCTAGGTTGTTGGCATAGTTACAGAGGCTTGCTAGGCTGACACCGAGAACCACATCCAAGGCATTTTGTTGCGTGTAGCCAGCTTCTAAAAACTCAGCCA
>CAUTUU010000044.1:0-15126 GCA_963541545.1 uncultured bacterium
GGATTTTCTTTACTCATCTTCTCTCCTTTCCATGGTCTGATATTGGATAAATAGGATAGGCACCCAGAATTTTATACTGGATTCCGATGGCTTCTAGTTCTTTTTGGGCAAAGTGAACCAGGTCCTTATCAGTATAGTCCACATCGATAATGAAAAAGTATTCGCCCAGTGCTGTCTTGAGTGGACGACTTTCAATTTTTGTCAGGTCAATTCCTCGCCAAGCGAAGGTTGAAAGGGCCTTGTAGAGGGCACCGGGAAGATTATCAGGCAAGGTCAAGGCCAAACTCATTTTTTCAGTTTGTGCTTGCAAGGGAATAGCTACACCTTCAGCTCCCAAAACCCAAAAACGTGTGAAATTTGCTTCCATTTCCTGAATATCCTCAGCAATCAGTTCCAAGCCATATTCTTCAGCAGAACTTCTAGGTGCAATGGCTGCATAAGGCTGGTCAGGATGTTCGGAAATAAAGCGGGCCGCATAGGCTGTACTAGCAGTTACCTCGATTTGAGCCTCTGGATACTGTTCATTGATGAATTTCTTTCCTTGCGCCAAGGCCTGTGGGTGAGAAAAAATCTTTTCAATCTTAGTGTGACCCGGAACCACCATCAACTGCTGATGAATGGGCTGAACGATTTCTGCCACTGCTTGAATGCAAGCCTGATGAAAAAGGTAGTCCAAGGTTTCATGAACACTACCCTCGATAGAATTTTCAACTGGCACCACAGAATAGTCCACCAAGCCTTGCTCATAGGCTTTGATAACATCTGTAATATTGGCAAAGGCCTGCAATTCCTCATGAGGAAAAGCGGTCTGCACAAGGTGGTGTGAAAATGATCCCTTGGGACCTAGATAAGCAATTTTCATCTCAGTTCCTCTATAATTTCCTCTGGGCTTCGCTTGGTCACATCCAAAACCCGACTGGCCACTTCCTCATACCAGGCCTGTCTTTCTTGGAAAATAGCTACTAGCTCTTCCTTAGTATTATTTAGAAAAAGCGGGCGCTGATTGTCCTTATCAGCTGATATGCGTTGGTAGAGGGTTTCAAAATCGGCTTTCAGATAGATATTATCAGAATTGGTCTTGAGTAAGTCACGATTTCGCTGAGAAATGACAACCCCTCCGCCAGTTGACACAACTTGGTCTCTTTGTAGTAACTCAGCTAGGACTTCTGACTCTATCTGACGAAAGGCCACTTCTCCCTTCTCAGCGAAAAAATCCGAAATGGACATACCTAGACGCTTCTCAATCAGATTATCCATATCAAGGTAATTTGGATCCAAGCCTCTTGCAATAGTCGATTTGCCAGCTCCCATAAAGCCTAATAATACCTTAGCCATGAATCAAGCTCTCCAAATCATCAAAGAAGCTAGGATAGCTGGTATTGATGGCTTCTGCACGATCAAGCTCCACTTCTCCATCTGCAACTAAGAGGGATGCGATGGCTGTCATCATACCGATACGGTGGTCTCCAAAAGTATTGACCCTAGCACCGTGAAGGGCGGATTTACCTTTGATAATCATTCCATCAGCTGTAGGGGTGATATCTGCTCCCATGCTATTTAAGGCGTCTGCTACCACCTGAATACGGTCTGTTTCCTTGACCTTGAGTTCCTCAGCATCCTTGATAACTGTTACCCCTTGAGCTTGAGTCGCAAGTAGGGCAATAATGGGCAATTCATCAATCAAACGTGGAATCAAGGCACCACCAATCTCTGTTCCTTTCAAGTCAGAAGACTCAACAGTCAAGGTAGCAGATTTAGCGACTGGATCGATTTCAGTTATTTCCAATTTTCCACCCATGGCACGAATGACATCGATAATACCGGTACGCGTTTCATTAATACCAACATTCTTCAGCACTAGACGAGAGTTTGGAACAATCAAACCTGCGACCAACCAAAAAGCTGCACTGGAAATATCTCCTGGCACGACCACCTTTTGTCCTATCAATTTTTGTGGTCCTTGGACTGTGATTTTCTTGCCGTCCACACTTAAATGACCACCAAATTGTTGTAACATATCTTCAGTATGATTACGGGTGCATTCTTTTTCGATAATAACGGACTCCCCCTGAGCCTGCAAGGCCGCGAACATCAAGGCTGACTTAACTTGGGCAGAGGCAATGGGCAACTCATAATGAAGAGGTGTTAGGCTTTTCGTTCCTTTTAAGTGAAGGGGAGGCAGGTCTCGATCAGTTTGCCCCGAAATGCTAACGCCCATTTTTTTCAATGGAATCGTCACACGGTCCATAGGACGTTTGGAAAGACTGTCATCTCCAAACATTTCAACTTCAAAATCTGCGCCAGCAAGGACACCTGAAATCAGGCGAATCGAGGTGCCAGAATTTCCCATATCAAGGGCATTTTGTGGAGCTTTTAAGCCGTCCATACCCACACCTTGAATGATAATAACCCCATCTTTATCCTCAATCTTAACACCAAGGTCACGAAAAACCTGCATGGTAGAAAGGACGTCATCACCACGCAATATATCATAAACCTTGGTCTCACCCTCAGCCAAACTTCCAAAGATAATGGAACGGTGGCTGATAGACTTGTCACCTGGAACGCGGATACTGCCATGTAAGTGGCGAATGTTTGTTTTTAGTTTCATACTGGACCTCATACTTGCAATACTTTTACTTATTTTATCATAAAAAGCCAGAAATTCCTTAAAAATTTCTGACTTTATGATAGTTATTTTCTTATTTTAGCAATTCTGAAACTGGTTCGAAAACAATTTTTTCAATGTCAGAAAGGTAAATTGCCAATTGTTGTTGCTTGGTAAAGAATTCAGACAAGAGGCTGTTCCCCTGAATCTGCTTGCCAAAGCCTTCCATCTTAGCTTGGAAGGACGCATCTGGCATTTGACCTGTCTGTGCTAGTCTTTGAATTTCCTCTTGGAAAGCAACATATTCTGTAAAGATTTTGCTTGCCTCAGCATCTTCTGAAATCGCATCTTTAGCTGCTTTAACAGCCTTGTATTCTGGTAATTCGCGTAAACCGCGACTGAGTTCGTTTGCACTATCGTAAATATTTGACATAATTTTCTCCTTACTTGACAACGACTGTGTAGTCGGTGTTTGCTGTTATGAGGTGCTCGGCTCGTTCTAAATCTTGAGCATTTTTAAATGAGATTTGTAGAATCCCGTGAATATCCTCACGGTTTTCCTCGTTGATGTGGATGTTAACCAAAGAAGTTCCACGTAGTAGTTCCAAAATCCTCAAGATAACATCTTCTTCATCGGGAACGTCAACATAGAGGTCATAAGAACTGTCCACACCACCACGTTTATGGATTTCCATGGCCTGCCGTTGCTCACGTGCTTGATTGAAAAAGTTCCAAATCTGCTCCTCATCTCCCTTGCTGATAGCCTGACCGACCTCATCCAAACGTTCCTTGAAATCCGCAATTCGCTCTAGAATGGTTTCACGATTAGATAAGAGAATGGAGGTCCACATGCCCGGCTCACTTTCCGCAATTCGGGTCATATCTCGAAAACCACCGGCCGCAAAGCGCCTTGCCATCTCATGTTCTTGAGCATAGGCCGCAGTCTGCTCCATGAGACTGGAAGCCAGAATATGAGGAAAGTGGCTAATCTGAGAAGTCACACGATCATGCTCCTTGGCATCAATCTCGATAAAGCGAGCGTGAAGACCTGAAAGCAGATCCTTCATTTCCTCAAGTGTGTCAGGACTTGTCAGGCTTGAAGGTGTGAAGATATAGTAGGCATTTTCAAAGAGATTGACATCCGCAGAAGCTGCCCCTGTCTTGTGACTACCAGCCATGGGATGGGCTCCGACAAAGCGAACAGGCTTACCAGCTAAATACTGCTCCGCCGCATCCACAATGGCTGACTTGGTCGAACCAGCGTCTGAAATAATGACGCCTTCTTTCAAGGCCAAGTCGGCCAACTCCTGAATAAAAGCAATGGTCTGTTTGATTGGCAAACTGAGGATGATGATATCTGCCAAAGGAGCAAAACTGGCAAAATCATCTGTTGCACGGTCAATCATGCCTTCTTTCAAGGCGATATCTCTCGAAGCTTGACTGCGATTATAACCTAAAATTTCATAATCTGGATGATCACGTTTGATACCAAGTGCCATAGAGGCACCAATCAAACCAAGACCTGCGATATAGATTGTTTTTGCCATAGGAACTCCTTAATAGTTCTTTGCATAGTCTCGGTGTTTAGCTACCGCTTCTTTTAATTCCTCAAGATTGTCTGATGAGAATTTTTCGAGGATTTCTTGTGCCAGAACCGTAGCCACAACGGCTTCCATAACAACTCCTGCAGCTGGGAGAGCAGTCGGATCACTTCTCTCCACAGTTGCCTTGTAAGGTTCGTGAGTCTCGATATCCACACTCATGAGTGGTTTATAAAGAGTAGGAATGGGTTTCATGACTCCACGAACAACGATGGGTTGCCCATTAGTCATACCACCTTCAAAGCCGCCCAAATTGTTGGTACGGCGAGTATAACCATCTTCTTTAGACCAGAGAATTTCATCCATAACTTGGCTGCCTTTACGGTAACCAGCTTCAAAGCCAAGACCAAATTCCACCCCTTTAAAGGCATTGATAGAAACCACTGCTTGGGCCAATCGCGCATCCAATTTTCTGTCCCATTGGACATAGGAACCAAGTCCTACTGGTACACCTCCAACGACTGTTTCCACAACTCCACCGATGGTATCACCGTCACGCTTGATTTGGTCAATATAATCCTTGATTTCCTGTTCCCGTTCTTGGTTGACAATAGAAACTTCAGACTGGGCAGCTCGTTCCTTAATCTCAGCCACTGTCAGATTTTCAGGTACATCGATTTCCTTGCCACCAAAGACCACGACATGGTTGGCAATCTCCATATCCAGTTCAGCCAAGAGACGTTTTGCTACTGCCCCAACAGCAACTCGCATGGTGGTTTCACGAGCTGATGAACGCTCCAAAGAATTTCGCAAATCATCAAAACGGTACTTAATGCCCCCAACCAAATCGGCATGACCTGGGCGAGGATGGGTGATTTTTCGTTTGCTTTTAAGGCGGTCTTCGATGTCCTCCGCAGACATGATATCCAGCCATTTCTGGTGGTCCTTATTGATGACATCCATGGTAATAGGAGCCCCTGTCGTTTTCCCATGGCGAACGCCCGATGTAAAGACAACCTGGTCACTCTCAATCTTCATACGACCACCACGACCGTAGCCACCCTGACGGCGTTTAAGGTCTCCATTAATATCCTCAGCTGTCAAAGGAAGTCCAGCTGGAATTCCCTCAATGATAGCCGTTAGACGGGGGCCGTGTGATTCTCCTGCAGTTAAATATCTCATACGTTCTCCTTATTTTACCAAGTAGTCTTTCATCTCTTCCAGAGAAACTGGGTGAATGGTAGCCGAACCGAGCTCTGGTACCAAGACCAATTTCAAGGTATTGCCACGCGCTTTCTTGTCATGAGTAAGAGCCTGATAAAGCTTGTCAACATCCCAGTTTTCATAGTCAACAGGTAGTCCAAATTTCTGACACATCTCTGTAATGGACTGAGTTATGCCAGCTGGCATAAGACCTTTTCCCTCAGCAACCTTGGAAATCTGAACCATTCCCATGGCCACAGCCTCTCCATGCATGACTTTTCCATACCCAGCAGTCGCTTCGATGGCATGACCAATAGTGTGGCCAAAATTGAGGTAAAGACGAACACCGTTGTCCAACTCATCCTCAACCACCATCTTGCGCTTGACCTGACAAGAATGTTCAATCAAGGTCTCTGCATATTCCAAAATGCTCTCTACAGAACCGTCCAACTCTGTCAAAAGAGCCCACAGTTCTGGATCCTCAATCAAGCCATACTTGATAACCTCGCCCATCCCTTCAATCAACTCTCTTTTACCGAGCGTTTCAAGGACAAGTGGGTCAATCAGAACCCCATCTGGTTGGGCAAAGGTCCCCACCATATTTTTAGCAAATGGAGTGTTGACACCCGTCTTTCCACCGATAGAAGAATCAACCTGAGCTGTCAAGCTAGTCGGAATCTGAACAAAGTGAATGCCCCGCATATAGGTAGAGGCTACAAAACCAGCTAGATCCCCAACGACACCGCCACCAAGAGCTACGATTCCATCGCTACGAGTCAGACCCTGCTTGACTAAAAATTCATAGACTTTCTGAACAGTAGTAAGATTTTTTCGTTCTTCACCTTCTAAAAAGTCAAAAACAGCTACCTGAAAACCAGCATCTTCTAGGCTGAGCTTGACCTTCTCTGCATAAAGAGAAGCTACATGGTTGTCTGTTACAATGACTACCTTTTGTGGTTGCCAGAGTTCTCGCAACCATTGACCAGCCTGTGCCAGACAGCCTTTTTCAATCTGAATATCATAAGGATGATGAGGAATATCGATTCTGATTTTCATAGGAGAATCTCCCTTTCTTTATTAGTATTTTTCTGTTAAAGACTGCCAAATCTCTTCTGTTGGCATTTCCTTTCCTGTCCACAGTTGAAAAGCTTCTGCAGCTTGATAGAGCAACATTCCCAGACCATTGACAACTGGATTCCCCTGACTTCTAGCCCATTTCAAAAATGGTGTTTCAAAGGGTTGGTAAATGATATCTGCTACTAGGAGAGTTTCTGGTATGACTATGTTTTCAGGAACTGGAGATGATTGACCATCCATCCCTACACTTGTCGCATTGACTAGTAAGTCCGACTCAGCAATCCTTGCTTGCAGTTCAGGAACATCTTCTAAAGCATACAAGTCCACTTTAAAGCCTGTCTGCTCCTGTAACTTGTCTAGATAAGGTCTTGTTTTTTCCATAGAAACTGAACGAACAAAGACAGAAATCTGACTGACACCATCCAAAATAGCTTGTGCCAAGATAGACTTGGCCGCACCACCTGCACCCAGCAGGGTCATCTTCTTACCTGTAATTGTAAAAGAAGGCAAGCTCTTAAAAAATCCCTTGCCATCTGTATTATATCCAATTAAATTGCCATTCTCATTGACAACCGTATTAACCGCACCAATCAAGCGCGCTTCATCGCTCAATTCATCCAAATAAGGAATCACCTGCTCCTTATAAGGCATGGACAGGTTGATGCCAAACATCTGGTAGCGACGAATATTGGCCACTGTTTCTGCCAAGTCACCCGCTTCAATCTCCCAAGCCACGTAAGCACCATTGGTAGCTGTCGCCTCAAAGGCACTATTGTGGATAAAAGGGGAAATAGAATGCTTAATAGGATTGGCAACAACGGCAGCTAAACGTGTATAGCCATCAAGCTTCATCCAAAATCTCCCTGATTTTTTTCATGTTAGCTAAGGAAATTTGACCTGGAGCACTTGCCTCATCTAGACTAGCAAAGGACCAGCTAGAACCCGTCACATCCGCAGTGATACGAGAAACCTTGCCCACCTTGCCCATAGAAATCGTTACATATTCCTGCTCAGGATTGAGGGTTTTAAAACCTCGGGTATAGTTCATTAAGTCTAAGACATCCTGCTCCGTGTGAGCCATAACCGCAACCTTAACAAGTTTTGGATTTAAGCTCGTCAACTCTGACAAGATTTCCATCATATTTTCAGGCGTTTCTTGAAAATTATGGTAACTTAAAACGAGATTTGGGAAGTCCAGCATTTCCTCAAAAACATCCTTGTAGCTATAGTACTCAAAATCAATATAGTCTGGTTGATAGAGTTGCGCTACTTCCTTGATTAGATGGATATATTCTTCTGGAGAAAGGTCGATTTCTCCCCCTTCAGAGCGAGTTCTCAGCGTGAAAACCAACTCACGACCTGCGAATTTTTCAAAAATAGCTGGAGCTACCTGCAAAATCGCTTCCTTAGGCAGATAGTCGGCACGCCATTCAATGATGTCGGCATCCAGATACCTCGTGGCATCCAGAGCCTGAGCCTCCTCTAAACTTCTTGGCATTACTGAAACGATTAATTTCATTTACTAACCTTCATACTAATCACCTTGAGGTAATTACTACTTTCATCTTTTTTATTATAGGCAAAATCTGCTGGAAGACCGTATTTGTTTAAAATCTGGTAACTTCTTCCTGCAAAACCTTTATCAATTTGTTCTGTAAATTTCTGGCGGGAAACATTGGCAGCATTGGTACTGGCAATGATAATTCCTCCCGAATTTAAAATCTCAAGACTCTGGGAAATCAACTTGTGATAATCCTTTGCCACAGAAAATGTTTGTTTTTTGTTCCGAGCAAAGCTAGGCGGATCTAGGACAATCACATCGTAGGTCAGGCCTTTTCGTTTGGCATATTTGAAATACTCAAAGACATCCATGACTATAAAACGATGGGCGTCGGTGCTGATTCCATTTGCCTGAAAATGCGCTTGAGATAATTCTTGTGAACGTTTAGCTAGGTCAACCGAAGTAGTCTGGCTTGCTCCTCCCATGGCCGCAGCTACTGAAAAGGCTGCTGTATAGGAAAACATATTGAGCAAGGATTTGCCCATAGCCAAACCGTCAACTAAGCTACCTCGAACTTCATGCTGGTCTAGGAAAATCCCTGTCATCAAGCCATCATTCATAAAGACTTGATACAGGACACCATTTTCCAAAACAGTGAAAAAGTCAGGTGCTTCTTGACCATAAACGTGTGCAGATTCATAGTCCAAACCCTTAAAACGAATCTTCTCATAGGCCCCTAAAATCTCAGGAAAAACCTGTCTAAAGGCTTCTGAGATAACCTTACGAATCTGATAAACATAAGAGTTATACCAAGAAAAGACTGCATAGTCGCCATACAGGTCCACTGTCAGACCGCCAAAGCCATCTCCCTCTTGGTTGAAGAGACGAAAGGCAGTTGTCAAATCATCTTGATAGTAGGCGCTTCTCTTTTCTTTCGCTTGTCTAAACAGTGTTTCAAAGAAAGCTTGATTAAAGGTCACCTTGTCTTTGCTAACAAACCAGCCCAAGCCCTTGTTTTGCTCAGAAAGGTAGGCAGTCCCAAGAAAGTTTCCATCTTGACTATGGACTTCTACTTCCTGATCCTTGAGATTAACATTCTCAAGATCGCTGGCTTCTAGTAAAACCAAACCTTTGGCAAGCTTTTTTTCAACCCGTTTACTGACTCTTATTCTATTCATAGCTACCATTATATCAAATTTTTAGACAATTCTCAAAAAAGAAACTACCCTTGCTTTTTTACTCTAGTTTTAAAAAATGGTATACTAATACTAATAAAAACTTAGGAAGTAATTGTGTGAGAATCAATTTTAACAAAATCCAAAAAGCCATCGGTACCAGACTGGGTTTTGTCCTAACCCTTTTAATCCTCTATTGGCTCAAAACCTTATTAGCCTATACCGTTGACTTTAACTTAGATATTCAAGTAGGAAAATTGCAAGGAAATTACCTTGCCTTTATCGCCTTTTTCAATCCCCTTCCCTTGGGATTACTCCTGCTGGCTCTAGCACTCTACGCTCGGTCAACCAAGATCTTTTATGGTCTGAGTATTGCTATTTACAGCTTTTTGTTTATTTGGCTCTATTCCAATGTCTTTTACTATCGAGAATTTAGCGACTTTATCACGGCTAATACCATGAAGGTGGTCAGCAAGGTGTCTGTTGGTACTGCAGAACTAGAGTTACTGCGTCCTTGGGATTTCATCTATTTTATGGATTTCCCACTGCTGGCTTTTCTTTTCTTTAAAAAATTCATCCATTTGGATAGGAGACCTTTCAAATTTCGCTCGAGTGTTGCTATCACTGCTCTCTCAGCCTTGCTCTTTTCTGTTAATCTTTTCTTGGCTGAAATTGAGCGTCCCGATCTCCTGTCACGAGGATTTTCGAATTATTATGTTGTTCGTGCCCTCAGTTTGCCAGCCTTTTTAGGCTATAGTGCCAACCAATCCTACAGCACCAACAAGGAACGCGCCAAGGCATCTGAGACTGATCTTCAACCTATTACAGATTATATTCAAGAGCATTCGGCTAAGCCCAATCCAGACTATTTTGGCTTGGCTAAAGGGAAAAATGTGATTTATCTCCACTTGGAGAGTTTCCAACAATTCCTGCTTGACTATAAACTCAACCTAGATGGAACTGAGCATGAAGTCACTCCCTTCCTCAATTCCCTCTACCATTCACAATCTACACTAGCCTTTTCGAATATCTTTAACCAAGTCAAGGCTGGTAAGACCTCAGATGCGGAAACCATGCTGGAGACCGGTTTGTTTGGGCTTGACCAAGGTTCCTTTATGGTCAACTACGGGGGTACCAATACCCAGCAGGCAGCTCCTTTTATCCTATCAAAAAATGGCTATCAATCAAGTGCTGTCTTTCACGGTAATATCGGAACCTTCTGGAATCGAAATACAACCTACAAACAATGGGGATACCAATACTTCTTTGATGCTTCCTACTTCACCAAGCAAGACAGTAGCAATTCTTTCCAATATGGTTTAAATGATAAAATCATGATGAAAGATTCTATCCAATATCTGGAGCACTTGCAGCAGCCTTTTTATGCCAAGTATATCACGGTGTCAAACCACTATCCTTATGCTAGCAATCTGACGGGCGATGAGCTTGGTTTCCCCTTGGCCAAGACCAAAGATGAAACTATCAACGGCTACTTCCAAACCGCCAACTATCTGGACAGTGCCATCAAGGCCTTCTTTGACTATCTCAAAGAAAGTGGCCTCTATGAAAAATCCATCATCGTCATCTACGGAGACCATTATGGCATTTCCAATTCCCGCAATCCTGACCTGGCGCCCTTGATTGGAAAGACTTCTGAAAACTGGTCGAATTACGATAATGCCATGTTGCAACGAGTGCCTTTTATGGTGGTCATGCCTGGTTATGAAAAAGGGCAAATCATCAATACCTACGGTGGACAAGTCGATATCTTACCGACTCTCGAACACCTCCTTGGTATTGAGTCCAATTCCTTCCTTCAGGTTGGACAAGATCTCCTATCACCAGACCACCAAGAAATCGTTGCCTTTCGAACTGCCAATTCCTTCGTCACTCCTAAATACACCAGTTATGACGGACGAACCTACTATACTGAGAGCGGTCTTGAAATCAGTAATCTTGATGAACAAGCTCAGACTGAACTGGAAAATGTTCGGCAGGTAGCCAGCCAACAGCTGAAAATCAGTGACCAGATTCAAACTGGCGATTTGATCCGTTTCTACCAAGCAGATCATCTTGGAAAAGTTGATACAGAAAGTATTTCTTACCTCAATTCTTTACCCATTCTGCAAAAGATTGAGCAAGAAACAGGAAGTCAATCAACGAGTCTCTTTAGCCAACGACAAGGTAAGACCAGTACTGACCTCTTCAAGGCACCAAGTTACCAAGAACTCCATCCAGAGTCGGCTGAAACCGAATCAAAATCACAATAAAAAATGCTCTTCCAAGAACGGAGGAGCATTTCTTTTTATCAAAGAAAATCAAATAGCAAACTAGCCTCAGGTCTACTGTGAGATTGTAGATAGATAGTCTGTATCAGTAATATGTGTCTGTCAAATTTAGTGACGAAGATAGATGAGGAGATAAATCAGCTTCGGTAGATATCTGGAAAATTTAATTATATATAAAAGCCTTTTGTTACAAACTCAATATACAATCAATAAATAATATCATAGAAGCAACAATAATTATCATTTCACCTATTTGCATAAACCTATTTCGAACTCTAAATATATTTTCTATTGAAAACACTTGGATCACACACATTATAGGAATTAACGTTTTTGAAATTGAAAAATATCCAAATACATAAACTATAAACAACAAAAATAGAACTATATTATATTTCTTATTCAAAACATTCCTCCCTATATTTTTTTGATTACCAATCTTAATAATTTATAACTACATTCTAACAAACTATAAAAGTGTTTTGTCAAATGAAATTTATCATGATAGCAACCAACTATCTCATCTTTTTTCTATTTCTGCCAATATGCGTGACAGGTAGTAATGATAGCCAAAAATAGCAAGAGCAAGCAAGAGAATAAGAGCTCCTACTCCCAAGCTGATGGCAAGAAGAGCGGAGAGAGACTGAACCAAGAATGAACTCACAATGACTGAAATCAACAAGATCAAACCATAAATTAAGAGTAAAACCATTGCTACTATACGATTTGAACGGTTCACCAAGTCCGTAATGCTACTCCAATTGGTTGACAGATTTTTCACATCCTTAAAGTAGTGGTGGCAAGAAAGGATGACACTGGCAAGGATCCAGGCCACAAGAAGGTAAATCATCGAAAGGATGGGCAAGCCTAGATAGAGAGAAAGGCCAAGTAAAATCAGAACTGGTAAAAAGGACTGGACAGCAAATATAATCCAAAATTTCACTTTCACATAACGAGCGAAGTCAAAGGGTAAACTCTTAAGAAAATCAACATTTTCCCTCTCTAAGGACAAGGCAATTGCAGGCAGGCTGGTGATATTGTTATTGACAACTGCTATAAACATTCCTACAAAAAACAAGGGTAACCAGTATGGAGGATGAATTTCTGGAGCTAGATAATAATCTAGAATTTTGGAAATCATACCAAGCATCATGAAATAAGGAAGAAAAGCACTTGTAAAAAGCACAGTAATCACTCCAGTCCCCTGTCCCAAGAGAGAGAGGTTGTAGCGCAAAGCCATGCGGAAAAACCCCTTTTTAGTAGTTGAGATCCTCTCCTTACTGCGACGTTCTTTTTTGACCTTCTCCTCACTATTAAGCAGGATAACGTCATAAAAACGAGGAAGGACCTTCTTTTTGGTCAGATAAAGCAAGAAGAGAGTTAGTCCTATCCAAGCGAGCAGACCCACTAAGGCTTCTGTCGAAAAAGGCTCCACTGCTATTTTGTAAAAGAGATGAATAGGGTAAATGAGAGGTGGAATTTCTTTAGTCTGATTACCTATACCTCTAGAAATAGACTGGGTAAAGAAGACAAATAATAAAGGTATGAGAACCCCTATCCCAATCATCACATTCGCAAAAATAGACTGATACTTTCTAAAAAGTGCAGTTTGAGCCAAGAAATGCACTGCCACTACCATCAATAAAGCCAAAGAGACAAATAATAAGGCCAAGGACAGCAGCATCAAAGGCAAACCCAGCCAAAGAGAAGGTGCTAGCCTAATGTAGAGGACTAGAAAATAAGCTAGGATTGGTATAATTCCAGGCAGAGCTGGTAAGAGGACAGACAGTCCTTTAGCAATTATAATCTCTGATTCTTTAAAGGCATAAGGCCTATACGATACCAAGTCCTTACTCTCATAAAAGACATTGTAAAAAGCTGTTAAAGAAGTCGAAAAGACAAGCAGCAGTAAAAAAGGAATCATTCCACTAAAATAAATGGGGTTTTCCTCAAAAGGAAAACGAAAGGCTATATTTATAAACATGAAAAGCATCAAGAGACTGGAAAAAATGTAAGAACTTAGGACTCTAGCGGAAACATTTACTTTTTTCCCAGGATTTTTAGATTGCTTCTTTCGTAGGTTAGCCAGATTAGCTTCTTGAGATGAATAGAGGATATTGATATCCACTAATTTTTTAATGACCTTGAGACGCATCTGAAACCTCCTCTTTTCTACCAGCAAGACTAAGGTAGATACTTTCCAAAGACTGGTCTGGGTGGTCTTTTCTCAAGTCCTCTACGCTACCACAATAAATCAAATGCCCTTTTTTCAAAATGGCAATCCGATCACAGACTTGCTCGGCTACCTCTAGGACATGGGTTGAAAACAAAACTGTCTTGCCTTTTTGTGCATGTTCCTTCATCATCTGCTTCAAATCAAAGGCAGCCTGGGGATCCAAACCAGTCAAGGGTTCGTCCAAGACCCAAATATCAGGATCAGACAAGAGTGCTCCGATGACAAAGACTTTCTGACGCATTCCGTGAGAAAGGGTTTCAATGACCTGATAGCGATTTTCAGCAAAATCAAAAACACTCAATAGCCTAGCTAGACTAGCCTCCAAGTCAGAGCTAGTCAGATCATAGGATGAAGCAATCAATTCCCAAAATTCATTGGCCGTTAAGCGTAAAAATAAGTCAGGCGAGTCTGCTACATAACCAATCTTCCGTTTAATAGCCAAGCGATTTTCCGATAAATCCTGACCATCTACCAAAATACGACCACTGCTGGGCGAAATGATACTGACTAAGGATTTTATAGTGGTCGATTTTCCAGCCCCATTATGGCCAATCAAGCCCATAATCTCCCCATTTTCAATCTGCAAATTGAGATTGCTCAAGGCCTCTTTATCACCATACAACTTACTAACATTTTGAAATTCAATCATGAGAAATCTCCTCTCTTTATCTATGTAATTTACTATCATTATAGCGCTTTTATTTTAAAAATCAACATTTTATATAAAATAGTCAAAAACTTATTATTCAGTTTTACGCAAACGTTTGAGCTAACCAATACTTTATGATAGAATAAAGAACAAGATTGACAAGTAAGAGGAAACATCATGCAAAATCAAACACTCATGCAATACTTTGAATGGTATCTGCCCCACGACGGCCAACACTGGACGCGTCTGACTGAAGATGCTCCACACCTAGCTCATCTGGGAATTAGTCACGTCTGGATGCCACCAGCCTTCAAGGCCACCAACGAAAAAGATGTAGGCTATGGGGTCTATGACTTATTTGACCTTGGAGAGTTTAACCAAAAAGGGACTGTCCGCACCAAGTATGGTTTCAAAGAAGACTATCTTCAAGCCATTCAAGCTCTAAAAGCACAGGGAATTCAACCAATGGCCGATGTGGTGCTCAATCACAAGGCTGCAGCCGATCACATGGAAGCCTTTCAGGTTATCGAAGTGGATCCTGTAGACCGTACAGTTGAACTTGGGGAACCCTTCACCATCAATGGATGGACTAGCTTTACCTTCGATGGTCGCCAAGATACCTACAATGACTTCCACTGGCACTGGTACCACTTCACAGGTACAGACTATGATGCCAAACGCCGTAAATCTGGGATTTATCTCATTCAAGGAGACAACAAGGGTTGGGCCAACGAGGAATTGGTCGATAACGAAAACGGTAACTACGACTACCTCATGTATGCCGATCTAGACTTTAAACATCCTGAAGTCATCCAAAATATCTATGACTGGGCTGACTGGTTCATGGA
>CAUTUU010000045.1:0-13556 GCA_963541545.1 uncultured bacterium
CAGATTAACTTCCACTTGGATTAGTGGTGGAAGTTAGTTTGGGAATTTACCTCTTCTAAGCTTCTGTATTCAATAATTTCATTTTTGATAATATTCTTTTTAAACTCAAAATGTTTTAAAGGATTATCGATTAACACTAACTGTGGAATATCGTCTAGATTGGTTACCAGGGATAAAACAAAATCTGTTTGGAACTCTTTGGCTTTTTCAAATTCTTTGGCAGTTAAACGCACACGCCTCTTAGATTTTCGAATACCTTTTACTTCGGCAAGATAGGAATGCTCTTGAACATCTACCTGGAAATCATATCCATCACCATAAAGACGAGCATCGGTTAACTGTCCACCTTGGAATTTTTCTTCTTTATCAAAATGAAGGATAAAATAATTTTCTGCTTCCATCCCAGTTTCCTGTAGACGTTTGAATTTAGTTCGAATGATTGGCTTTTCAATGGTAGTAATACCTGTTTTCTTTCCTTCGCTGGCAAGTAACATTTTAACTATTTCAGCATAACTATGAACATCTTCATTTCCAAACATCATATCAATTAAATCTTTACGAAAACGGTAAACTTCAGCTTTCTGCCACCAACCTTTTCGATCATTATCAAAATAAGGATCAAATAAATCCATTCTATTCTTTACAACTCCAGTTGTTTCAGCAATTCCCAGAGAAACCACATAGCGATAAAACTCCGACTTGCTAGAACATTGAAATTCTTTTATAAAAAGCTTGTCAAACTTGGCAAGACCGTAGCCAATTAAATTTAACAATTCATAATGAGGGTGTTTGGACATCACTTTCTCCATCAATAGATATTGATTTCATTATACCAAAAAACACGGCTCATCACCGTGTTTCTATGTCTATTTAACGAGTTTCTTCATCTCATCAATACGTGCGACGGTCGCGTCGTACTTAGCTTGGTAGTCGGCTTGTTTGTCGCGTTCTTTTTGGACGACTTCTGGTTTGGCGTTGGCTACGAAGCGTTCGTTAGAGAGCTTCTTACCGACCATATCCAGTTCTTTTTGCCATTTAGCCAGTTCCTTGTCGAGACGAGCCAGTTCTTCTTCGACATTGAGGAGGTCTGCCAGTGGCAAGTAGATTTCTGCTCCTGTGATGACGCTTGACATAGCAAGTTCAGGTGCAGGGATAGTTGAGGAGATTTCCAAGTGTTCAGGATTTGTGAAGCGTTTGATGTAGTTGACATTACTGTTAAAGAAGGCTTCCAAGTCGCTATCGCTTGTCTTAACAAGAATCGTGATTGGTTTGCTTGGTGCTACGTTTACTTCCGCACGCGCATTACGAACGGCACGGATCAAGTCTTTAAGACTTTCCACACCTGTGTGGGCAGCAAGGTCTTCAAAGGCTGGATTAACAGTTGGGTATTCCGCTGTAACGATAGAGCCTTCTGAGATTTGTCCAAAGATTTCCTCTGTCACGAATGGCATGATTGGGTGAAGGAGACGAAGGATCTTGTCCAGAGTGTAAAGGAGAACAGAGCGTGTGATGACTTTCTCTTCTTCGTTATCGCTGTAAAGGACTTCCTTGGTCAACTCAACGTACCAGTCCGCAAATTCATCCCAGATAAAGTTGTAGAGGATATGTCCAGCTACACCAAACTCAAACTTGTCAAAGTTGGCAGTTGCTTTTCCAATAGTTTCATTGAGGTTGTGAAGAATCCAGCGGTCTGTGACATTTCCAGCTTCCTTGTTGACAACTTTTTCCACATTGGCAGTTGCTTGCTCAAGGGTCAAGCCTTCATTGTTCATGAGGATGTAGCGAGAGATGTTCCAGATCTTGTTAATGAAGTTCCATGAAGCATCCATTTTCTCGTAAGAGAAGCGCACGTCTTGACCTGGTGCAGAACCGTTTGAAAGGAACCAACGCAGGCTATCTGTTCCATACTTATCAATAACATCCATTGGATCAATCCCATTACCAAGAGATTTCGACATCTTGCGTCCTTGCTCATCACGAATGAGACCATGAATCAAGGCATTTTTGAATGGCGACTTGCCAGTAAATTCCAAACCTTGGAAAATCATCCGAGACACCCAGAACGGGATAATATCATAACCAGTCACCAAAGTTGATGTTGGGAAGTAACGTTTGAAGTCTTCTGAGTTGACATCAGGCCAACCCATGGTTGAGAATGGCCAAAGGGCAGAACTGAACCAAGTGTCCAAGACGTCTTCGTCCTGAGTCCAACCGTCACCTTCTGGAGCTTCTTCGCCCACATAGATTTCCCCCTCAGCATTGTACCAAGCAGGGATTTGGTGACCCCACCAGAGCTGACGAGAGATTACCCAGTCGTGGACATTTTCCATCCATTGGAGGAAGGTATCGTTGAAACGAGGTGGGTAGAATTCTACCTTGTCCTCTGTGTCTTGGTTGGCAATAGCATTCTTAGCCAATTGGTCCATCTTGACGAACCATTGAGTAGACAAGCGTGGCTCAACCACAACACCTGTACGTTCTGAGTGACCAACACTGTGGACACGTTTTTCGATTTTAACGAGGGCACCGATTTCTTCCAACTTAGCAACGACTGCCTTACGAGCTTCAAAACGGTCCATACCTGCAAATTCGAAGGCCAGCTCGTTCATAGTTCCGTCGTCGTTCATGACGTTGACTTGTGGCAAGTTGTGGCGTTGACCAACCAAGAAGTCGTTTGGATCGTGGGCAGGCGTGATTTTCACGACACCAGTACCAAACTCAGGATCTGCGTGTTCATCCCCAACGATTGGGATTAGTTTATTAGCGATTGGAAGGATGACGTTTTGACCAATCAAGTCCTTGTAGCGTGGGTCTTCTGGATTGACCGCAACCGCAACGTCTCCAAACATGGTCTCTGGACGAGTTGTGGCAACCTCAAGGGCGCGTGAACCGTCTTCTAGCATGTAGTTCATGTGGTAGAAGGCACCTTCCACGTCCTTATGGATAACCTCGATATCAGAAAGGGCTGTGCGAGCTGCGGGGTCCCAGTTGATGATAAATTCACCACGGTAGATCCAGCCTTTCTTGTAAAGGTCCACAAAGACCTTGCGAACGGCTTTTGACAAACCTTCGTCAAGAGTGAAACGCTCACGAGAGTAGTCTACAGAGAGCCCCATCTTGCCCCATTGTTCCTTGATAGTAGTGGCATATTCGTCTTTCCATTCCCAGACTTTCTCAAGGAATTTTTCACGACCAAGGTCATAACGGCTGATGCCCTCACCACGCAAGCGCTCCTCAACCTTAGCCTGGGTCGCAATCCCAGCATGGTCCATACCTGGAAGCCAAAGCGTGTCGAAACCTTGCATGCGTTTTTGACGAATGATGATATCTTGCAAAGTTGTATCCCAAGCGTGACCAAGGTGAAGTTTCCCAGTTACATTTGGTGGTGGAATGACGATTGAATAAGGCTTAGCCTTTTGATCGCCTGAAGGCTTGAAAACATCGGCATCAAGCCATTTTTGGTAACGACCAGCCTCAACCTCGGCTGGATTGTATTTAGGTGAAAGTTCTTTAGACATGTGTTTGTCCTTTCTAGTTAATTTCTAAGCTACTTTGATAAGCATCTAAAATATCAATAGTATCTCTTATAATAGGGCTCTGTGTGGCTTTGTAAAGAGATTTATTCCCAATAATATAAAACTCTTCTTTAGCTCTAGTCGCTGCAACGTTTAAAATATTGGGTTCAGAGACAGCCCAGCGAGCAGCCCCCTCACTCATATTATCTGCTCCAAGCACAAAATATACAATCTTATTTTCTTTTCCTTGGAAAGTATGTACCGTCCCTACATTTATAGGTTTTCCGTTTTCCCGCTTTGTAAAACCGATTTTATCTAGTTCTTTTGCTAGTTGAACCGATACATTTTTAAAAGGAGTAATGACATAAATATCATCAAATTCCTCATGTCTTTTCTGCAACTCTTCTTTCAAATAATCAGCTTGCTCAGGAACAAATTTATCCTTAGCACCTCCACCAACGTCAAACCATTCTCCCAGACCTCGAGTTTCTTCCTTTCCTTGAACCATTAAGTTATCATAAGAAATTTTATTGGAAATACTGAACATCGGATCACTAGAACGACGATGAACCCAGAGAGGAAGTCCTATCCATGTCCCATCTTGTTTTTTAAAACCATATCTACTAGCAGAATCCATCAATTCTTGCGTTGATGATACAAGATATTTAGAGTCTATCTTGTGGTGCTGTGCTAAAAATCCTAAAATATTTTTATCCATAGTCTGTACTGGTTGTATTTGAGAAGGATCCCCAACAGCCATAATATGCTTACTTCTAAAAATAGCCCCCACACTTGCTTGAGGTAATGCCTGACCAGCTTCATCAATGAATACATTACCAATACTATTTTCAGGCAAACACCAAAACATGGAATTAAAGCTTGCAAAAGTTGTACTAATAACTGGAACAGTGAAATTAATCCAATCCCATGCAGTTTTATATAAATCACTAGCATTATCTCTCATTGAATAGTTTTGAGGCTTCTCCCAAATCCATAACGCTTTTTCAAAATGCTTTTTATTGTCATATATAAATTGTTTTCTAACTGCAAGTGCTTTAATAAACAAACGACTCTGCTCTTCTCGATAGGCATCATCAAACCAAAAATTTGATACTTGCAGCTCTTCATACGGAACGGAAAAATTCAACTTATTAACTGTACATGTAGCAAGTTCAGATTGTAATTTTAAACACTTTTCCTGATGACGAATTAATTTATCTTCTTGTTTAGATTTCCATTCATTATACCTCTGTTGCCTTTGACTCAATTGATTTAATTCAAGTTCATGCATTTTTATCTCTTTTTGCAAAGCGTGGCAATATTGACTTTCATCATGTACTTTCTTCAATTCTGCTTTTAGACTTTCATTCGCTTGATTCAATCTCGTAAAATAAGTATCTAATTTCGATGGTGTGAAAAGTCTTTTTAACCATAAGAAACGTGGAGCTTGTAATTTTATCAACTCGACATCTTGTGCTGCTATCTGTTTGTTAACATTTAACATAGAAATAAGATGCTCGCGTTCATACAGCTCAGTTTCTATTTTCTTTTTACTATTTTCTAATTGAGTATATTTATCCCGTATTTTAGATAGTTCTGAACGTCTTTGAGCATCATCCTGATGAAACTCTATCTCAACCTGCTGGTAAGCATTTTTCAATTTTACATGCAATCGAATCTTATCTGCTATCTCTTGCATCTTTTCTCTTTTATCAAACAGCTTCTGATATTGAAGTTTAAACTCTTCGTATACTGATGGATTCGATTGAAATTTATCCGAATTCAATTCTTGTCGTATTGCTTTTAAAACATTTTGCAGACGGTCTCTATTCTGTTTTTTTCCACCTTCTATCGAAAATAATCCCCAATGTTTTTTGTCGTTAGAAACATCTTCATCTTCTAACAATAAATCATTACTGATTTCAGCAAAATAATCAATTTTCTTTAATTCATCTAACCAATTTGATTTCTGATAGATTTCTTTTCTTTGGGGTAATTCATTAACAATATTTTTAACAGCACCATTATTAGAACTTGCAACTACGATTCCTTTTTCTGCAATTTCTTTTGGTAATTTTTCAATAAAATAAGGATTGTGATTCCCTTTAAGTTTAGGATCCGATAATTCACTAATAATTCTAGCCTGTTCCGTTATCAAATCTGCAAAAATGTCTTTTAAAAGTGTCGTTTTACCAGTCCCCGGAGGTCCATTGACACTTCTTACCTCCTCATCCGCATTTGAAGCTAGATTTACAGCTACTTGTTGCATCATAGAAAGAGCATATTTAGGGTTACTAGGAAATCTTCCTAATGGATAATTTTTCGGTTCAAGTATAGTTTCTAAATCTTTGGGATTAAAATAGGATGATTCTTTATTGCCGTCCAGATTAACCCTTACAGAATCGAATCCTGATAAATAACGATTGAGATTTTCATTATAAATTGATTTTGCATATTTCAAATCCTTTAGAAAAAATGAATGTAAATTTATTTCGTCAGCAAAATTCTTAACAAAATAATATCTGCAATCACTTGGTGAAATCTCATACTTTTTGAGAAGTTTACTAAAAACTTCATTGAACTCTCCATCAAGAAAGGCCTGACCTAACTGTTCTCGAAGCTCATTTTCTGCTATTAAGAAATCTTTAGGCAATTCCCCATTTTTGAAAATTTGCCCACTCATGGTTAAAAAAAACTTATCAGCTAAGAACTTCAAATCTTTATCAAAGTATAGAGCAAAAGTAAATTTATAAGAAGCTCTTCCCAATTCTTCCTCCGTCTCCTTTAAATTGTATTTGCCTCTTAACACTTCAATAATTTTTCGAAAAGGGAAAATTCCACAATAAACAGCAATCCCTGAACTAGATTTTAATTTTTGACGTTTTAAAAAATCTTTTAATATTGATTGATAATCATCCCCTTGAAAAATTTTATACTTAGAATCACTTTTTTCAATATTCCCTTCTGATAATTGTTCTACTGTAATCCAAGCATCTAATATTTGATTATGACTACTTCTCATCATGTCTCCTCTTAAAGAATATATCTTACTCGTAAAAAACTCCCCCACTCACTCCTCAGCATCCGCCACTGTGCGGACTCGTAAAACGAGACGTTCTGTTTCGATTTTATCTGGCAACTCAGCTCTTGTCATCTTTCTTCCTCGCTTTCTTAATAAAGCTCCCCATAGGGTCTACTCGGTCATCTAAATAGCGATAAACGCGCTGGTGGCCATCCCCCATAAAGTAAGTCGGCGCAAAACGGTCATTTTTAAAATGTCCTTTCTCATCCAAGAGGTCTTGATCAGCAAATCGGTCGATAATCTTGGCAAAGATGTGACAAATACCGTCTTCCTCAATAATTCTATCAACTTGACATTCTAACACGACTGGACAAGCCTTTAAAATCGGTGCCTGAGTTCGTTCAGAAATCTCGTAGTCTATCCCCAGGTGTTTCAATTTCTCTCGATGACTGATAAAACCAGCCTGCTCCATCTCGAGCATGAGATTTTCATCAGGAATATTCACAGTAAACTTCTGGTAATGCTTGATTTGCTCAGCCCCATTTTCCTCAGCTCCGACACCGATGACTAGCCAATCTCCCAAGCTATAGGAGGAGCTACAGGTCGTAATATTGTGCCCAAAATTCTGATCCTGATACCCCAAAATGAAAATAGGAAAGCCATAGTAGAGTTTACTTGTTTTAAAAGATTGCTTCATAACAACCTCCTTTGACTAAGACGCAAAAGAAAAGCCCTGCCATCTACATGACAGGGACGAATGTGTTTATCCGCGGTACCACCCAATTTCGGGCAGTTGCCCGCAACTCTCGTCTTTAAAACAAAAAGACACTTTTATTTCAATTTTTCATCCATTAGCAACTAGTTTTGACACATTTGTGGACTTCTCAGCGCCGCCACTTTCTGTAAAATGTGGGATTCAAAACACCTCTAATGGCTCTATTGTAGCAAGATTTTTTCGGAAATGCAAGGCACAAGAAAAATTACTTGAACTTGATACCATTTTCCTTCAATTTCTTGATGGTAGCTGGTCCGATTCCTTTCAAGGCAAGGAGTTCTTTTTCAGTCCAGTTTTTGAAATCTGAAGCAGACTTGATTCCTTCATCGTAGAAAGTTTTGGCACGGTCAAGTGGAAGTCCACCCAAGTTTGCTGCAAAATCTTCTACAGAATTGGCTACTTTTTGAGCTTGCTCTTTGGTAGCTTCTACTGCTTGTTCAACTTTTTTAGAAACAGCCTTACCAGCTTCGCTCGCTGACTGCTCTGCACGTTTTACGACTTTCTTTGTCTCTTCTACAACCTTAGTCACAGTACTTGAAAAGGCACCTGCGCGACGGAGGCTATTTCGTAATTGTTTTTTACGATTGAGTTTCTTTGACATGATAAAATCCTTTCAATAAAAAACCCCTGCTCTGACAAGGATTTAATATAAATATTCTATCAAGATTTTAGTAAAAAATCAAGAATCTATCTCGTTTAATAATTTCGCTCACCGAATAAGCCATCTGGCAAATCATGGAATCCCTTGCCTGCCTTAAAGTTTTCAAACTTACCAAGCAAGAACTGATAAGCATCCAAGCGGCTTTCGTAACGAATCATTGCATCTTTGGCACGCTCATCCTGGTCTTCTTCGTAGACTTTTTGACTTTCCTTGTGCGCCATGTCGTTGATCATAATCTGGGTATTGACCCAAGCTTCAAATTCCTTCATAAATTCTTGTTCGTAACTCATTTTTTCTCCTTATTCTAATCCACGGAAATAGTCCGTGTCAATCTCTCGGTAGGGTTGGATATCCTGAACGTATTCCAGCACTCCTTGGAATTCACCGTTTTCATCGTGTACAGCGGCATAGGTGATGTGGACAAACTTGCCTCGCGACTCAGACTTGAACCACATTTCATACTTGTCCTTGGTTCCCTCACGAAGACCCTTCATGATAGTCTTGACCTTGTCCAAGTACTTAGGTGGATGGCAAAGTTCAACATTGCGCCCGACTTGAGATGGTGTCCGTTTGAAAATCATCTCATCAGCTGGCGTATTGTCATTGTAGTACTGAAAAATATCGTCTTTATTGACAAAGGTAATCTCCATAGGGAGGTGATTGAGGATGAGATTGGCCTGCTCGACTGAGAGATAGCCATTGCCAAAAGCCTGTTGACTATGGCGATCCAGCACTGCTTCCTTTTCCTTAGGGGTAAAGGTAATGGTGAACTGGCCTTCTGGTGTATCGATAACTTGCTGAACTTGACCTTCTGCCGTGTCTAGCTGAATAGGCTCCTCTGTGCTCTTTTCCTCAACAAAACTCTGTCTTTCTGGCACCCATTTCTCAGACGGACGGATGATAGCATAGCCAAAGGCATCGCTCTCCTCCGCAATCTGAAGCCAGTCATCTTGGGTGAAGGACTCAAGGAGAATCATGAGAAGGATGGACTCTTCCTTGAAAATCATACTTTCAAACTCTGTCGCAAAAGCTTCAAAATCTTCTTTTACAGTAGAAATCGGAACTTCTGGCAATGACTTGGCTGTCGCTAGAGCTGTCTGAAAGAGCTCCCTGATCTGGTCATCCACTCCCCACATGACCTTAGGAGGTGAATCGTGACCATAGCGCTCCATGACGGGGAAAAATAGCTCTTCCTTGCGCTGGTAGTGGATATCAAATTGACCCACAAGTCCCATCTGACGCACCAAGCCCTTGCGCATCTCCACCAGCATTTCTTCATCTTCCATAGACTCGTAGGTATCTAACAATCTACGAATGCGAATCAAGGCAGCGCGGAGAGCCAGATTTTCATCCTTGAAGACCCGAACTGGGTGGCCAGGGTGTTCGGTATCCTTCACTTCGACACCCTTAACAGCATTTTTAAAAAGATTGGCATGGACATCACAGAGCTCCATGACATCTTCAAAGGTGACACCTGAGTCTGAGTTCATCAGCTCGTGCTCCATGAGGGAAATCTCGATGGCTGAGACACCTGTAAAGGTCGCATCAAAGCGCTCTTGAACCGACTCAGGAGAAGCACCATTATGCAATTCTAACAAAATATCCCGTAGGACATGAATCCGTTCATCTGCCATCAGTCTAATCCAATCACTTCGTAGCCATTTGCTTCCAGTGTGCGGACAATCTTATCCATAGGAGTTCCTTCGAGCTTAGAACCCTGCTTAAGCGATACTTTGCGACCGACTGTGTTGCGCATCAAGGGATTGGCTAGAGGTTTAAAACCGAGCTCCACTAGGATTTCCAAGACTTCTGGATGCTTATCCACCACTTCTGCAACAGGAATTGACACATCGATGATATTGTCCATGACGACCTCCATTTATCGTTTATAAATGATATTATTTATTTTATTATACCATAAGGAAAGAGATTAAAAAACTAGCAGTACAAGACTTGCTAGTTCTCTGAAATATGAATTACGACCTAAATCAGTTTAAAGAGCCAATCCAATAGCTTAAATAATAGCTTGTAAAATAGCAATTGGACTGCAAAAGAGATAATCATCCATAGGAATTTCACAATTCCAATAATCGGTTTGATAAAAATAATGGCAAGAAGACCCAAAAAAATTTCATTCTCTCTCCTCTGGCTTGATGAGCCACCGGGCCGTATCCATTAGCTTATCTGCAATAAAGAGTTTCCCCAGACCGACAATAACATTGTCATCTTTCTTTATCGTTTTCATTACTTTTACACCTTGCACGGTCAAAAAGTAATTCCCATAAATTTTAGCAAAAGCTTTGATAGGATTCATCTCACTCACCCTCGATTATTTCAGCCTCTTTTCGGATTGTTTCAACATCTTTTTGATATTGAACTTCACTATAATTGACTAGTTTGGACAATTCTTTCTGCAAGCTTTCACCCATTGGTTTCATAGTCGCAAAGGTTAAGCCTCCTGAAATGATACCACCCAAGATAGGAATGAATTTACCCATTCCTTTAGCCAGCCCTCCCTTGGTCAGATTCACACCAAATATTTTTAAGACTTTTTTCAAAATAGGGTACCAAAGCGTCTTTGTTAAAGCTTTATTAGGTACTGTTTTCATTACCTGTTTGGCAATTGTTATACCGCCTGCACGTAGCAAAGCAGCGGTTCCATTTACACCCAACATGACACCTAGATAAAGCAAGAGGGTATTTTGAGCATCTTCACTCAACTCCTCACGCGAAGCCCAAAGATCCTCATAACCATAAATATAACCTAATTCTTGAGCCAATTTCAGAGAGAAACCATAAAATTGAGCCACATCAGCTGGAATAGTAATCGCCATAGCAATCCCTCCAGGTAACCCTGCCAAAACAGAGGTTCCACTCGCCAATAAAACATTATCCCTAATGCAGGCATTAGCCACTCGATCTAAGGTTTCTTGAGATAAGAGAGACGTTGGGCCTTGTTCTAATAAGGTAGGAATATCCTGTGGATCCAATTCTTTAGAAAACTTATCCACTAAAAATTTCGAACGATCAACCTTAACAACTGGTAGTTTTACCACTTGTTGCAATACTTGCATAGCTAACTCTTGTTCAGCCATATACAAACTCCTTTTACTTCTGTAAGTTATATTCTATGATAGCATACTCTTTTAAAGTATGTTTCAAATTCCCCTCAAAAATTTTCAAAAACTCCTTAGCAACTTATTTGTTAAAGAACTTTAATAGCCTTTGTAGAGACAACTCGAATATTCAACTCTACCTTTACAACTTGATATTCTATCTATGAACGATAGTCTATTGTTGTTTTACCTAGAATGTCCCTTGAATAGGTACTAACTATGAACTTTCGAGTCTCATTTTATAAATCCATAATTTCTTTTTTCTTTCGATCAAACTCTTCCTGAGATAGTATCCCTGCGTCTAAAAGAGATTTTAGTTTTGTAAGGGCTTCGATTTGTTCATCTAATGATAAACTTGGTTTCATGGCTTTTTCATCTAAACCTTGTGCCATATTCATACCAAAAATCATCCCTGCACCATCACCTAGACCATGTTGCTCCACTCCTGATGCAATTTTTTGTTGTGCTGCAATATTAGAAGCTTTCTGCGATACATCATCATAAGCTTTTAAATTCATCTTATTTGATGAAAATTGTTTAACCAATTCCTTAGATTCTGGTGAGAACTCAATATTAGCAATGGCAACTTTTACAATCTCAAATCCAAAACGTTCTTTCCAAGTCCCTGCATACTGTCCATCATTCGATACTTGGGTTGCAAGAACTGAAGCTTGTGACGGCAATTGTGAAATACGATAAGTTGTGGACAAAGAATTAAGTGCAACAATAAAAGATTGGAGAAACTCTGTCACTATTTGTGATCTAGCTTGAGCACTGTCGAAAGTATAATAAGTCACGTTGGCAGGAAGAAAGTTTCTGATAAATTGCTTAGCATCTGTAATTTGGATAGAAAATGTTCCAAAAGCACGTACTTCTAAATCTGTCCCATAAAACAAATCATTATACATGACTGGACCGCGAGTTCCAAATTTAATATCACGAATTTCTCTCAAATTAACAAAACAAATCTGTTTTTGCTGATCACTTTGACCACCGAATCCAACACGATTAACAACATTGTCAAACAGTGACTTTTTCAATCCATCACCGTTAAAAACACTGCTCTCACCATTTTGGTATTCATATCCACCTGGTTCTGTAATAATTTCCTCGATACCAGACTGACTAAAGATAAAGGCAGCAGTATTTTCTGGAATAAAAATCTTGGATCCGTTGGAAATAACACCTGCAGATCCCTTCGTATTGACACCCCTACCATTATTACTTTCTTGAACAATACCTGGACTTACAGCTGTATGTTCATCAAAAGCATGAACTGTGATAATTTCTTTCCACTGATCTGCAAATGTCCCACCAATAGAATCTGTGATTGCTTTTATCAACCCCATTTAATTGCCCCCTTATAAACTCTGCTCCATATCACAATAGGCACATCTCACTGTTTGCTTCACTTGACCTGATAAAGGTGCTCCACAAAAGCTACACTTGGTTGAAATCTTTTCTGGCTCTGCATCCTTAATCCCAAGCCCTGCTTTAAAAGTGTCAAATGTATCCTTAAATGTTTCTGCCAAAACATCTGCTCCAAATAAGCTACTATCTCCCAAGGTTTCAAAATGACTCGTATCACCTGATATCAATTTAATAATGTTCCTAGCCCACTTGTCAGTATCATTAGTATTATTAAATGAAAAGATAGCTTGTCCGCCATTATAATAAATTTCCAACCGTTTCACACCATTGGTTTTGGTTACTGAAACTTGAGGTTGCCCTTCAAAAATTTTAATCTGGTTAATGGGTATGGTAACTTGGTCTTTTTTTCCTCCCCAAAAACCTTTTTTGATATGTATTAAGTGTAGATTCGTTAAAATTAATTCATCTGTAGACAAACCATTTTTCCCAAAACTCACATGGTCACTATTCATAACCATGTATTCATGTGGCAATAATTGATAATCCATCTTGAACCCCACTCTTCCTATTAAAGACTAGCTTTCCACTGCTCCACTTGCTCATGTAGATTATCACGATAATCTTTTAGAGCCTTAATAACTTCTTCTTTCCCTTGAATCGGTGCTTTCTTGAGTGGACCATATTGTTTTTTCAGATCTTCCATCTCTTTTTTAGTGCTATCTTTTAGTTCTTGGATAGCAGCGCTATCTTCTAAAACAGTCCCTTTAAAGGCTTCGTCTGCTTCTGTATAGTAATTGTCGATTATTTTCTCATTCATAATCAAGTAATCTTCATAAGTTTTTATAGACTCAATTGTCGCATCACTAACATCTTGTGGATTGAAATCGCCTGAGCTGAGTTTTTCTTTTGCTTTGGCAAGCAATCCTTTCTTTTCAGAACTACTAGATGAAGCTTCTGTTTGATTCTCACTAGAAGAGCTACTTGTTTTTTCAGATAGAGAACTACAAGCAACTAGGGTAGAGACGGAAAGACATAGCAAAGCTAAACGACAAACTTTTTTTATATTATTCATTAATAGAATCTCCTTTTATTTATG
>CAUTUU010000046.1:0-13523 GCA_963541545.1 uncultured bacterium
AGAGGAAATCCAGCGTGTTGTTCCAGTGATTAAAGCGATTCGCAAGGAAAGTGATATCCTCATCTCTATTGATACTTGGAAGAGTCAGGTGGCAGAGGCTGCTTTGGCTGCTGGTGCCAATCTAGTCAATGATATCACTGGTCTCATGGGAGATGAGAAAATGGCCCATGTGATAGCTAAGGCTGGTGCGAAAGTGGTTATCATGTTTAATCCAGTCATGGCTCGACCTCAGCACCCTAGCTCGCTCATCTTCCCTCATTTTGGTTTTGGTCAAGCTTTTACAGAGAAAGAGTTAGCTGACTTTGAAAAATTGCCAATCGAAGACTTGATGGAGACTTTCTTTGAACGAGCACTAGCGAGCGCAAATCAAGCTGGGATTGCACAAGAAAATATCCTGTTGGATCCAGGAATCGGCTTTGGTCTGACCAAGAAAGAAAATCTGCTTCTTTTACGGGACTTGGATAAACTACATCAGAAGGGCTATCCAATTTTTCTTGGAGTGTCGCGCAAGCGATTTGTCATCAATATCCTTGAAGAAAGTGGTTTTGAAGTCAATCCTGAGACGGAACTTGGTTTCCGTAATCGGGACACGGCTTCGGCTCATGTAACCAGTATCGCTGCGAGACAAGGTGTGGAAGTGGTGCGCGTGCATGATGTAGCTAGTCACAAGATGGCAGTTGAAATTGCCTCCGCTATTCGTCTAGCTGATGATGCGGAAAATTTAGATTTAAAACAATACAAATAAGATGAAAGAAATTGAAAACAATCAATGGATTGCCAACTACCGGACGGACCAACCACATTTTGGATTGGAACGCATGGTGGAACTGTTAGCTTTGCGTGGTAATCCCCATCTCAAACTCAAGGTCATCCATATCGGAGGAACCAATGGCAAGGGTTCGACCATTGCTTTTTTGAAAAATATGTTGGAAAAGCTAGGGCTGAGAGTTGGTGTGTTCAGCTCGCCCTATCTCATTCATTATACAGACCAGATTAGTATCAATGGGGAATCCATTCCAGAAGCGAGACTAGAAGCCCTCATGACAGACTATCAGTCTTTGATTGAGGGGGAAGCGACTGCTAATTTGCAGGGAACGACCGAGTTTGAGATTATCACAGCCATATCCTATGACTACTTTGCCTCAGAGCAAGTAGATGTGGCCATCATGGAAGTGGGCATGGGCGGGCTCTTGGATAGCACCAATGTCTGCCAGCCCATTTTGACAGGAATTACGACTATTGGATTAGACCATGTAGCCCTTTTAGGTGACAGCTTGGAAGCCATAGCAGAGCAGAAAGCTGGTATTATCAAACAAGGTATTCCCTTGGTGACAGGTCGTATCGCTCCAGAAGCTTTGGCTGTGATTGACCGCATTGCGGAAGGGAAAGATGCACCGAGATTTGCCTACGGGACAGATTATCAGGTCAGCCATCAAAAGAGTGTGGTTACAGGCGAAGTCTTTGACTATACAAGTGTTGTCAGACAAGGTAGCTTCCAGACAGGTTTACTTGGTTTGCACCAGATAGAGAATGCTGGGATGGCCCTAGCTTTACTTGATACTTTTTGTAAAGAAGATGGTCGAGAACTAGCAAGCAATGACTTGATTGGTCAAGCCTTGGAAGAAACAAGATGGCCAGGGCGTCTGGAGGTCGTGTCAAGGGAACCCTTGATGATTTTGGATGGGGCTCACAATCCCCATGCTATCAAGGCTTTATTGGCAACCTTGCAAGAACGCTTTGCGGATTATCATAAGGAGATCCTCTTTACCTGCATCAAAACCAAGGCCTTGGAGGATATGTTGGATTTGCTGGGGGCAATACCAGATACCGAGCTTACCCTGACACATTTTGATGATAGTCGGGCGACTGATGAAAGTGTGCTGAAAGAGGCAGCCAAGTCTAGAAATCTCAGCTACCAAGATTGGCAGGAATTTCTAGAGCAGAAATTGACAGATAAAAAAGAAGAGAAACAAACAGTTAGGATTGTCACAGGTTCCTTGTACTTCTTGAGCCAAGTGAGAGCCTATCTGATGGAGAGGAAAAACGAGAATGGATACACAAAAGATTGAAGCAGCTGTAAAAATGATTATCGAGGCTGTCGGAGAGGACGCTAACCGCGAGGGCTTGCAGGAAACACCTGCTCGTGTCGCTCGTATGTACCAAGAGATTTTTTCAGGTCTTGGTCAAACAGCGGAGGAACATTTGTCAAAATCCTTTGAGATTATTGATGATAATATGGTGGTAGAAAAGGATATCTTTTTCCATACCATGTGTGAACACCACTTCTTGCCATTTTATGGTAGAGCGCACATAGCCTACATTCCAGATGGTCGTGTTGCGGGCTTGTCTAAGCTAGCCCGTACGGTTGAAGTTTATTCTAAGAAACCACAAATTCAAGAACGTTTGAATATCGAAGTGGCCGATGCCTTGATGGAGTATCTGGGTGCTAAGGGAGCCTTTGTTGTCATTGAGGCAGAACATATGTGTATGAGCATGCGTGGTGTCAGAAAACCAGGCACTGCCACTTTGACGACAGTAGCTCGTGGTTTATTTGAAACAGATAAGGACCTCCGAGACCAGGCTTATCGTTTAATGGGACTATAATACTCTTCGAAAATCAAATTCAAACCACGTCAGCTTCCATCTGTAACCTCAAAACAGTGTTTTGAGCAGCCTGCGGCTAGCTTCCTAGTTTGCACTTTGATTTTCATTGAGTATAAAAAGAATCCGCTTGAAGCGGATTTTTCTAGAAAGGAATCATTATGGATCAACTGCAGATTAAAGATTTGGAAATTTTTGCTTATCATGGTCTGTTTCCTAGTGAGAAAGAATTGGGGCAGAAGTTTGTCGTTTCAGCCATCCTATCCTATGATATGACCAAGGCGGCTACAGACTTGGATTTGTCAGCCTCTGTCCATTACGGAGAATTGTGTCAGCAGTGGACGACTTGGTTTCAGGAAACGAGTGAGGACTTGATTGAAACGGTAGCTTATAAACTGGTGGAACGTACTTTTGAGGCTTATCCTCTTGTCCAAGAAATCAAGCTAGAACTGAAAAAACCTTGGGCGCCAGTGCATTTACCGCTAGATACCTGCTCGGTGACCATTCATCGCCGTAAGCAACGGGCCTTTATCGCCCTAGGAAGCAACATGGGAGATAAGCAAGCGAACTTGGAGCAAGCCATTGACAAACTGCGAGCTCGCGGCATCCATATTCTCAAAGAGTCCAGTGTCTTAGCGACGGATCCTTGGGGTGGAGTGGAACAGGATAGCTTTGCCAATCAGGTGATTGAAGTAGAAACCTGGCTACCAGCACCAGTCTTGTTAGAAACCTTGTTAGCCATTGAGTCAGAGCTGGGACGGGTGAGGGAAGTGCATTGGGGACCTCGTTTGATTGATTTGGACCTGCTCTTTGTAGAGGACCAGGTCATTTATACAGACGACCTCATCTTGCCCCATCCTTACATAGCAGAACGTCTTTTTGTCCTTGAGTCTCTACAAGAAATTGCGCCTCATTTTATCCATCCGACATTAAAGCAACCTATCCGTCACTTGTATGATGCTTTGAAAAAATAGAAAAAACTCTAGTTTTCAGTCACTTGTAACTGAAGGCTAGAGTTTTTAAAATAGGTCATTTTCTTCTGGGAGAAGGATAGTTTCTCTACCATCCATATCTAAAATCAATACTCTCGGGGGATAAAGAGGGTCGAATGGATGGTTAAAGTCAAAATCAATGGCTGTAGGGAGGTGTTGACTTGAGAAGTGGAAGGTAATTTTTCCTTGGTTATTAAGCAATTGAAACTCGAGTTCTTCTTCCAATTCAAAGACATTTTTCAAGAAGTGGTCAATAATATACCAAAAAGAGTCAATGACATCATCAGGCAAGCTGGTAACAATGCCAAAACTAGCCGACCGCATCTGGGTATTGGTAAAAGCCATATCTCTGCCCCCTTTCTTTTCCCTTATCATACAGCAAATAGGATTAAAAATCAAGAAAAGGCGATTTTTTCTTCATAAACATAGTTTTCTATGAAATTTTTTTCAAACAATCTTCAAAAAATGCTTGAAAGTGTTTACAAATAGTGATAAAATGGAATAAGTAGAATCATGAAAACGAAATTTTCATACCGTCTCTTTTTTGGAGTCTCGTGAGGTATGATATAGAAAGGAAATGGAATGAATACAGACGATACAGTAACGATTTATGATGTCGCCCGTGAAGCAGGGGTTTCAATGGCGACGGTTAGCCGTGTAGTCAATGGCAATAAGAATGTAAAAGAGAATACTCGTAAAAAAGTGCTTGAGGTAATTGATCGTTTGGATTACCGTCCAAATGCCGTGGCGCGTGGTCTTGCAAGCAAAAAGACAACTACTGTCGGTGTCGTGATCCCAAATATTACCAATGGCTACTTCTCAACGCTTGCTAAAGGGATTGATGATATCGCTGAAATGTACAAGTACAATATCGTCCTTGCTAATAGTGATGAGGATGATGACAAGGAAGTTTCAGTTGTTAATACACTGTTTTCTAAGCAAGTGGATGGTATCATCTTTATGGGTTACCACTTGACTGAAAAAATTCGTTCAGAGTTTTCTCGTTCTCGAACACCAGTTGTTCTTGCGGGGACAGTAGATGTGGAACACCAACTTCCAAGTGTTAATATTGACTACAAACAAGCAACGATTGACGCAGTGACCTACCTTGCCAAAGAAAATGAACGCATTGCTTTTGTTAGCGGTCCACTAGTGGATGACATCAATGGCAAGGTTCGCTTGGTTGGCTACAAGGAAGCCTTGAAAAAAGCAGGGATTTCTTATAGCGAAGGATTGGTATTCGAGTCTAAATACACTTATGAAGATGGCTATGCCTTGGCAGAACGCTTGATTTCATCAAATGCAACTGCAGCAGTTGTAACAGGTGATGAATTGGCAGCAGGTGTCTTGAATGGTTTAGCGGACCACGATGTGTCAGTGCCAGAAGAGTTTGAAATCATTACTAGTGATGATTCACAAATCTCACGCTTTACCCGTCCAAACTTGACAACTATTGCCCAACCTCTTTATGACCTTGGCGCCATTAGTATGCGTATGTTGACGAAGATTATGCACAAGGAAGAGTTGGAAGAACGTGAAGTTCTCTTACCTCATGGTTTGACAGAACGTCGTTCAACACGAAAACGTAAATAGAAAAAATCAGGGAATCGTGAAGATTTCCTGATTTTGCTTTCTAGAGAAGAGGTTTAGCCTTCCATATAGTCTTTCAAAGCCTGTCCTGTTAGTCCGGCATTGAGGGCAATGAGGAGTTTCAAACGGGCTTTTTGGGCGTTGAGTTCTTTAACAAAGAAGACACCAGATTTTTGCAACTGCACACCCCCACCTTGGTAGGCATAAACAGGTTCAGCAATACCGTTAAAGCATCGTGATACTAGAGCGACTGGGATTCCTTTTTGTAGAAGGCTTTCTAATTTTTGAGCCGTTTCTTTGGGAATATTACCAGCTCCGAAGGCTTGGATAATCAAACCGTCCAATTGTTCCAAATCCAGCATATCAATCAGCTCATCTGTCATACCAGCATAAGCCGAGATGATAGGGACTAATCCTTGTATGTGATCAAGGTCAAAGCGGACACGAGGTTCAGCTGTTTTGAAGTAGAGGATTTCGTGTTTCATAATCAGACCAAGTGGGCCGTGTGTTGGAGTCTGGAAGGTGCTGACATTGGTCGTATGTGTTTTGGTAACATACTTGGCAGCGTGGATTTCATCGTTCATAACGACCAAAACTCCTTTGTCAGTAGCCCTGTCATCGCTAGCTACCCGCAAAGCACTCAGATAATTATAAACACCATCACTGCCGAGTTCATTGGAGCTACGCATGGCACCTGTTAGAACGATAGGCATATGGGGAACTTCCATGGTATCAAGGAAATAGGCTGTTTCCTCTAAAGTATCGGTTCCGTGTGTGATCACTACACCATCGTAGTTATCTGCTTCTTCTTTGATTTTTTGGTAGAGGGCCAGCATATGCTTGGGCTTGATATGGGGGCTTGGCAGGTTAAAAAAGTCCAAGGCGTGGACTTGGATTCCTTCGAGAGGGTTGGACACATGGTTCATGGGATTATCCGAACTCGTCACAACAGCGCCAGAAGCATCGGCCTGCATGGAAATAGTTCCACCCGTATGTAAAACAAGGATTTTTTTAGGCATGATTTACTCACTCTTTCTGAAATGTGGTATAATCATTGTATCACAAAAGGGGAGATTGGGATAGGATGGAAGTCAAAGCTGTTTTTTTTGATATCGATGGAACCTTGGTCAACGATCGCAAGAGTGTTTTGAAATCCACTAAGGACGCGATTAAAATTGTCAAAGAACAAGGGGTGCTAGTTGGTGTAGCGACAGGGCGAGGACCTTTTTTTGTTAAGGAATTGATGGACGATTTGGATCTGGATTTTGCGGTAACCTACAATGGCCAGTATATCTTTAATAAAGACAAAGTCTTGTTCACGAGCCCTATTTCCAAGTTACATTTGCGCCAGTTAATTACTTATGCTAAGAAAGAGGGCAAGGAGATTGCCCTAGGGACCAAGGATGCCATGTTGGGTTCTAAAATCATGTCCTTTGGTCTGGGCTCTTTTTCCCAACGAATCAGTCGCTTCGTTCCCTCTGTTTTAACTCGGACAGTAAGTCATTCCTTTAATCGTATGGTCAGCAAGGTTGTTCCCCAAAAGGAAGAAGACCTACTTGATCTAATGAATCAGCCTATCTACCAAGTCTTGATGCTGATGACACCAGAAGAATCTGAGAAGGCGGCAGCTGATTTTGAAGATTTGAAATTGACACGTAGCAATCCTTTTGCAGCGGATGTCATCAATCAAGGAAACTCTAAATTGGAAGGCATACGCCGAGTTGGGAAAGAATATGGTTTTGACCTCAACCAAGTCATGGCCTTTGGTGACTCAGATAACGACCTAGAAATGCTGGCGGGTGTCGGTATGTCGGTCGCTATGGGAAATGGTAGTAGCAGTGTCAAGGAAGTTGCTAAGCACATCACCACCAGCAATCAGCAAGACGGAATTCACAAGGCCCTGGAACATTTTGGTGTTCTGTCCTCAGAAAAAGTCTTTGTCAGCCGTGACTATCATTTCAATAAGGTCAAGACCTTCCACCACATGATGGATGAACGGACCCAAGAAGAACCACGAGCTTGGGATTTAGAAGGTGCAACCCACAGGGCTGGCTTTAAAATAGAAGAATTGGTGGAGTTTGTTCGAGCTGCCAGTCCTTCGGAAGAGGACTTTGGCCAAGCTCTATCGCAACTTCATCAGGCTCTTGATAAGGCAGCAGATAAGGTAGCCAAGAAGACGCCTGCCCAGCAAGATTTGGTAGGGCAAGTGGATGCCTTGATTGACACGCTTTACTTCACCTACGGTAGTTTTGTCTTGATGGGGGTGGACCCAGAACGTATTTTTGACATTGTCCATCAGGCCAATATGGGGAAAATTTTCCCAGATGGCAAGGCTCATTTTGATCCAGTGACCCACAAAATCTTAAAACCAGATGATTGGGAAGAAAAATATGCTCCAGAACCTGCTATTAAAAAGGAACTGCAGCGCCAGCTCAAGGCTTATGAACGCCATAAAGAGAGAAATAAACAGTAAAGAAAAAGGAGCTCTGGGCTCCTTTTCTTCGTGATTATAAGGTTTTTTCTTGTTCTCTCACAACCAGCAAATCGACCTTAGCATGGCGGAGGATGTATTCAGATGAAGAACCGACCAAGAGACGTTCAAAGGCGTTGAGACCTGTTGCGCCAACGAGGATGAGGTCCACTTCTTCAGCATCGGGAATAGTACGTGCCAGTAGAGTCTTTGGATTTCCCATTTCAATGACGATGCGAATATCTGTCACACCAGCATCTTTAGCACGTTTTTCGTACTCTTTCATCAGACTTTCAGCGTCGACTTGGAGTTCTTCGTAAACTTCAGCATCAAAGGTGGATACGCTTTGGAGAGCGCGTGTGTCAATGACATGTGCGATGGTGAGTTTAGCGTCGTTTCGTAGAGCAGAATGAACTCCCTTGACAAAAGCCAAGTCTGCTTCTTTAGAACCATCGATTGCGACCATGATATTTTGGTAACGTTGTGCCATAATGAAACCTCCTGAAATTTTCTTACTATAATTGTAAACCTTTTCACTATAGAAGTAAAGCAAAAAAAGTATTTTTCAAAAGAATGTTAGCACTTAAAAACTATATAAATAGATGATAAAATAAAAGAAAGCATAGTAGGAAAGAAGTGAAGGGAGGAAGAATGATGAAAAACTCTTTTCAAGAAACAAGAAAATCAAATTTCCTTTATTATGGAATCATCCTAGCTTCGGTCTTGATAGAAGTGATTATGATCTGGCAATTAGAGAAGCTAATTCCGCTTCTCTATCCAGGTTTTATTGTTTTTTTAGTCTTTCACCTACTCTACCATCTGATATTATTCCTAGTTGCAAAAAGAAGTGGTCGCTGGGATTACTTGATGATATGGGGGCTTTTCCTCATGTTCAATCTTCTCTATGACTCCTTTTTAGGTTTGCTTTTTCTAGGTTTATCTTTTGGTATGTGATCTTTCTTTGGCAAAATACCTGCTATCACCACTGTTTTGACCTCGCTTTTAGTGAGGTTTTTCTTCTATCTGAATCTAGTAAAACATTTCAGCAAACTTGTCGCATTCTCTTTCTAGTGGTATAATGTTACTATCCTGATGAATTGAGGAAACAAGATGAAAGAATATAACAAGTCTAGTAAGTTAGAGCATGTTGCTTATGATATCCGTGGTCCTGTTTTGGAAGAAGCCATGCGAATGCGAGCAAATGGAGAAAAGATTTTACGTCTGAATACAGGAAATCCAGCAGAATTTGGCTTTACAGCGCCAGATGAGGTCATTCATGACTTGATTATGAATGCGCGTGATAGTGAAGGATATTCTGATTCCAAGGGGATTTTCTCAGCCCGTAAGGCCATCATGCAGTATTGCCAGTTGAAGAAATTCCCCAATGTGGATATTGATGATATTTACCTTGGAAATGGTGTCAGCGAGCTAATTGTCATGTCCATGCAGGGGCTTTTGGACAACGGAGATGAGGTCTTGGTGCCAATGCCAGACTATCCTCTCTGGACAGCTGCTGTCAGCCTAGCTGGAGGAAATGCCGTTCATTATATCTGTGATGAGGCTGCAGAATGGTACCCAGATATTGACGATATCAAGTCAAAAATCACTTCCAATACCAAGGCAATTGTCCTTATCAATCCAAACAATCCAACTGGAGCCCTCTATCCTAAGGAACTCTTGCTGGAGATTATTGAAATTGCCCGTCAGAACGATTTGATCATCTTTGCGGATGAAATCTATGACCGCATGGTAATGGATGGGCATGTGCATACGCCTGTGGCGAGCTTGGCACCAGATGTTTTTTGTGTCAGCATGAATGGTCTGTCAAAATCTCATCGTATCGCTGGTTTCCGTGTGGGTTGGATGGTCTTGTCTGGGCCTAAGACACACGTTAAAGGCTATATCGAAGGTCTCAATATGCTGTCCAATATGCGCCTTTGCTCTAACGTTTTGGCTCAGCAAGTCGTACAAACTTCCTTGGGTGGCCACCAATCAGTCGATGAATTGCTCCTTCCTGGTGGACGAATTTATGAACAAAGAAATTTCATCTACAATGCCATTCAAGATATTCCAGGTTTGTCTGCCGTTAAACCCAAGGCTGGACTCTATATCTTCCCTAAAATCGACCGCAATATGTACCGTATCGATGATGATGAGCAGTTTGTCCTAGATTTCTTGAAGCAGGAAAAGGTTCTCTTGGTTCATGGTCGAGGCTTCAACTGGCAGGAGCCAGACCACTTCCGTATCGTTTACCTTCCTCGTGTCGATGAACTAGCCCAAATCCAAGAAAAGATGACTCGTTTCTTGAAACAGTATCGCAGATAGGGGTTCTATAGGGCTCAACTATATTTTAGCGTTTTATATCAGAGAAAGCGAACGTTTTTATGATTTAAACCTTACTTCTCTGGGATTTTTATTTTCTTGGAAGGATACTGGGCAGATATAATATCCTGAAAGATTAGAATTTATTGTTAGAATTGATTTGACATTCTGAACTTAGAAACTTTAATGTTATAAACATTAGTAACTATGAACTACAAGAGTAAAGATGAATATAGGAGAATAGGTAAATAAAATGCCAACTATAAAAGAGATTCTTGAAAAATTTGATGAAAGTTCCAATGATATTAAGTTTTTAGAATTTAATAAAAAAACAACGGATAGTATAGAAACACCACAAGAACTGAAGTTTATCTTAGAATATTTTTCTTATATAACTGTTAATGGTTATTTAAAGATTTTGGGGAATGACTCAGAGAATGGTTTCAACTATTGTAATGAATTGTTTTCAAAATGTTATAATCCTAATCGTTGTTTGATAGCTTATGATATTTTGGGTGGTCTATTTGCAATAAATATTGAAAAATTAAATTCAATAGAATATTTTGCCCCCGATACATTAGAATGGGAGGATTTGGAGATAGATTATAAGGGATTTTTATATTGGGTAACTACAAATCAGTTAGACCTATTTTATCAAGAACTTATAGTATCAGATTTGTTCAAATTAGATTTATCGCTTGAAACGAATGAAGTTGTTTTGACCTATCCATTTATGTGGTCAATGGAGTACACTCCATCAGGTGCGGTTAGAAAAATAGTTCCTTTTAAAGAATTGTTAGAAATGAATGCTAATTTTTGTAGACAGTTTGGGATATGAAATCGGTGGATTCAATATAGGAAATGTATGTTAGCAAGAATTATTTTTTACTGATTTATTCGCATCTGAAGAGAATGTTACTCTTAACTGTTTCTGATAAGGGCTTACATTCGAAAAAGCTGGAAACATTTGCCTTGAGCTATTGACAAAAGTAAAAGAATCAGATAGAATAGTAAAGTATGTTTAGTAACTGATCACTTTATAGCCGGCTAAACGAATACAAAATCTATGAGGAGGTATTCATCGTGAAACGTACTTATCAACCAAGTAAACTTCGTCGTGCGCGCAAACACGGATTCCGTAACCGTATGTCAACTAAAAACGGTCGTCGCGTATTGGCAGCTCGTCGTCGTAAAGGACGCAAAGTTTTGGCTGCATAATCCAAACGAATTCTATCAAAAATCAGTAGGAACTCGAGTCTACTGATTTTTATTTTTGTAAAAAAGTACAAAATACTTTATATTTTTGCTTGAATGGTGTATAATATTTCACATACTGTAAAAAAATGGAGAATAATCATGAAGAAATCAAAAGTGATGCTTTTTGGAGCTATGGCTTTGACAGCAGGTCTAGCTCTAGCAGCGTGTGGATCATCTCAATCAAGTAATGCTGACAAGACTTACTCTTATATCTTTGTCAATAACCCAGATACCTTGGATTATATTACCTCTACCCGAGACTCTACATCTAGTATCACAACCAACTTGATTGATGGTTTGTTGGAAAATGACCAGTATGGCAATATCATTCCATCTATGGCTGAGTCATGGACTGTGTCAAAAGATGGCTTGACTTATACTTATAAAATTCGTCAGGGAGCTAAATGGTACACTTCGGAAGGAGAAGAGTATGCGGATGTAACGGCTCATGACTTTGTGACTGGTCTTAAGTATGCGGCTGATAAAAAAGCTGAAAACTTGTACTTGGTACAAGACTCTATCAAGGGTCTAGCAGACTATGTTGAAGGGAAATCATCTGATTTTGGAACCGTTGGTGTTAAGGCGGTGGATGATTACACACTACAATACACCCTCAACCAACCGGAAACTTATTGGAACTCTAAAACAACAGCAAGTATCCTTAGTCCTGTAAATGAAGCCTTCTTGAAGTCTCAGGGAGATGACTTTGGAAGTGTGACACCATCAAGTATCTTGTCAAATGGTCCTTACTTGTTTAAGTCCTTCACATCAAAATCTTTGATTGAATTTGACAAAAATCCTAATTATTGGGATAAGGACAACGTTAAAATTGAGAAAGTGAAGCTCTCTTTCTTTGACGGTTCTGACCAAGACAGCATTACAAGAGGATTCTTGGAAGGCAACTACACTGATGGTCGTATCTTCCCAACAAGTTCAGTCTTTGCTGAACTTAAGAAGGGAAATGAGGACAAGATTACCTATACACCGCAAAACTCAGTCACTTTCTATTATCTTTTCAACGTCAATCGCCAAAGCTACAAGCAGACTATGAAACAGTCTGATAAGGAAAAGACGGATTCACGCACAGCTATGCAAAATAAGGATTTCCGTCAGGCTATCAATTTTGCCTTTGACCGTCATGCCTATGCGGCGCAGACAAATGGTGAAGATGGAGCAGATCGTATTTTGCGTAACACGGTTACACCAAGTAACTTTGTCCAAGTTGGTGATAAGAACTTTGGTGACCTTGTCAATGAAAAAATTGTCAATTATGGTAAAGATTGGGCTAATATCAACCTAAACGATGGTAAGCAAGCCTTCTTGAATCCTGACAAGGCCAAAGAAAAATTTGCTAAGGCCAAAGAAAGCCTGCAAGCACAAGGAGTAACCTTCCCAATTCATTTGGATATGCCAGTTGACCAGACTGCTAAGCTAGATGTGCAACAGGCTGGATCTTTCAAACAAACAGTGGAAGAAACTCTTGGTAAGGATAATGTAGTCATTGATGTTATCCAACTTTCTCCGGATGAAAAAGACCAGGCAACCTACTTTGCAGATACAGCAGAACAAAAAGACTACGATATCGACATCTCAGGATGGGGTGGAGACTACTCAGATCCTAAGACTTACCTAGCAATTCTAGATCCAGAGACAGGTTCACAGTTGAAAAATATGGGCTTGTCTGAAGGAAAAGACAAGGAAGTCAAGGACAAGATAGGTCTTTCTGACTACAAGAAACTCTTGGATCAGGCAGATGCAGAAATCACAGATACTCAAGCTCGCTATGAAAAATATGCTGAAGCCCAAGCTTGGTTGACAGATAGTGCCCTCTTCCTACCAGTTCAAAGTGGTGGAGCTAACCCAATCTTCCGTAAGACTGTACCGTTTACAGGCCCATTCTCATTCGTTGGTAATAAAGGAAATGCGGACAACTACAAATATGTTGAATTGCAAAAAGAGCCAGTAACTGCTAAACAGTACCAAGAACTCTATGAAAAATGGTTAAAAGAAAAAGCTGAGTCAAATAAAAAAGCTCAGGAAGATTTAGCTAACCACATTCAATAGTATTCCTAGTCATGCTTTTCAGTTGATACTCTTCGAAAATCTCTTCAAACCACGTCAGCGTTGCCTTGCCGTATATATGTTACTGACTTCGTCAGTTCTATCTGCAACCTCAAAACAGTGTTTTGAGCTGACTTCGTCAGTTCTATCTGCAACCTCAAAACAGTGTTTTGAGCTGACTTCGTCAGTTCTATCTGCAACCTCAAAACAGTGTTTTGAGCTGACTTCGT
>CAUTUU010000047.1:0-13234 GCA_963541545.1 uncultured bacterium
CACAGATTAACGCGCAGGTCAGCAGAACAACCAAGACCGCCAATGAAATCATGCTAAATAATAGCCAGAATAAATTTCTACCAAAGATGGTGGTTATTGCAACAGGTGTGAATAATCCTGAAAATTATAAGGAAGACTGGGACAGTATCGTGAAAAATCTTCCTAAGGGCCACCATATGGTTTTGGTGACTCCTTATGAGGGAGATAAGACAAAAGAGACCTATGCCATCGTTGAGAAGGCTGCTGCCTATATGAGAGAATTGGCAGAGAAGACTCCTTATATCACCATTGCTGATTGGAATCAAGTTGCTAAGGAACATCCAGAGATCTGGACAGGAACAGACCAAGTCCATTTCGGAAGTGACAATAGTAAAATTGAAGCAGGAGCTAAATTGTATGCAGATACCATTGCTACAGCCTTACAAACGGCTCAAGACAAGCCAGTCAAATCAAAATAACTTGTATTAATAACTTGTATTAAAAAGAGAAGAGTTGGAGAAATCCAGCTCTTTTAAAATATCTCTAGAAAATAGGTCTATACCATTTACAAATGAATCAGAAAAGTTTATAATGTAATTGACATAATAAATATCAAAAGTAATCTTTTAAGGAGGTCATTATTATGCCTAATTACGTTAAAGCAGATCAGTTTTTCTATCCATTTGGCATTCGTCGCGGTGGGTACTTAGAACTTGTTGATGGCAAATTTGGGAAACATGTGGATCAAATTCCTGAAGGAGCAGAGGTTCTTGACTATACTGGTTATAGCATTGCACCAGGTCTTGTGGATACTCATATTCACGGATATGCAGGTGTAGATGTGATGGACAACAACATTGAAGGTACATTGCATACTATGAGTGAAGGACTTCTTAGTACCGGTGTTACCAGTTTCTTGCCCACAACTTTAACAGCCACTTATGAGCAATTGCTTGCAGTCACTGAAAATCTTGGAAACCATTATAAAGAAGCAACAGGTGCTAAGATTCGTGGGATTTATTATGAAGGTCCATATTTCACAGAAACTTTTAAGGGGGCACAAAATCCAACTTATATGAGAGACCCGGGTGTTGAGGAGTTTCATTCTTGGCAGGATGCTGCAAAAGGGATGCTAAATAAAATCGCTATTGCACCAGAACGTGATGGGGTGGAAGATTTTGTACGTACTATTACAGGTGAAGGTGTGACAGTTGCACTTGGACACTCAGATGCGACATTTGAACAAGCTAAGAAGGCAGTTGATGCTGGAGCTAGTGTATGGGTACATGCCTATAATGGGATGCGTGGTTTAACACACCGCGAACTAGGTATGGTAGGAGCTATGTATGAGCTCCCACATACTTACGCAGAATTGATTTGTGATGGTTATCACGTAGATCCAAAAGCTTGTGAGATTTTACTTAAGCAAAAGGGGACAGACAACATCGCTCTTATTACGGACTGTATGACAGCTGGTGGGCTTGAAGACGGTGACTATATGTTGGGAGAATTCCCTGTTGTAGTAGCAAATGGAACTGCACGTCTCAAATCTACTGGTAATTTGGCAGGTTCTATCCTCAAACTTAAAGATGGTATGAGAAATGTAGTCGAGTGGGGTATTGCAAATCCACACGAAGCGGTTATGATGGCCAGCCTTAACCCAGCAAAATCTGTTCATATTGACGATGTCTGTGGACAAATTCGTGAAGGTTATGATGCGGACTTTATCGTATTAGATAAAGATTTGGAATTGGTAGCAACCTATCTAGATGGTGTGAAACGTTATCAAGCATAAGAGAGAAAGCAGAAGTTAGAGATTAGCTTCTGCTTTTTTATTTTAAAGACTGTTTTCTCAGCCTCTTTTGTGTTGTTTAAGAAAATTAGATGGTGGTTTATCTAACGATGTGTTTCAGATTCTTAAATTGATTGGTGCATTTCATGCAATCAAATCTGATTTGATAGTGATTGAAACTAAAAGTAATGATTTTAAAATGAAACTATTTTTTTCTCAGTTTTGAGTGTTGTGACACACTAGATATCAATCTTTTTCAGATAACAAAAATCTAGATAGATGGCAATAAAATATTTTATTAAAAGTAATAGAAATCCCTTGACAAAGCCATTCGGGGGGGGGGGGGTATAATAGATAGTTGTATGATAATACTCTTCGAAAATCTCTTCAAACCACGTCAGCGTCGCCTTACCGTACTCAAGTACAGCCTACGGCTAGCTTCCTAGTTTGCTCTTTGATTTTCATTGAGTATAAATATACCCAAAAATCGGATTATGGCTATAGGGGAACATTAAACCAATATGAATAAATACAATAGGGAAGAATTGCTTTATATGTTTGGGTATTGTTTTCAAGTTTTAAAAACAGTATCGGATTTGGACCAGGCTATTTCGGCTGAACAAAATAAAGCCTATGATAGTATTATGGATAAATATTATAGAATTAAAAAAGTATTTAACATAATTATTATCAGTTTTATTTTGATAGGAAATATATGGGGAGCTATTACAAATACCTACCCTATAACTTCGTTAATTATTTTACAAATACCTCTAGTTTATGGATTGTTTCAATTGCTATTCTTTCCTATTTTTGCGATTATAAAAGCATTTTATAAGCATTCTGCCAATAAGGAATTTTCAAATGCTTATGATAATGATGCTTCTAACAAATATCGCCAAAAAGGTGTAGAATTGTTGAGAGATAAGCAGTTCCTTGACTACAAAGAAGAAATTCCAGAAGATTATTTTAATATGGATGACCTATATCTCTTATATAGTTATCTAGAAACTTATAGAGCTGACAACTTTAAAGAAGCAGCTAATTTACTGGCGGAAGAGAAACACCGTGAAAGAGTGGAATACAATCAGGAAGTAATGCAAAGTAGTTTAGCTACTATCCAAGATAATGTTCGTTATCAATCTGTAATTCAGACAATTCAATTATTAGAGGCAAGGACTCATCATAGGATTATAGAAAACAGGTAATCAGAGGATTAGAATACTGAACTTTGTTCCTCTTAGGAGAACAGGTTATAATTTTGAAAATGAATCATGAATTTTATATTAGGAGAATATATGCAAAAGAAAGATATTTTATTAGGTGCTGGTTTAACTTCTGTTCTTGTCGGTGCTGGTGTTGTTAATACAGTTGTTCAAGCAGACGAGCTTTCACAACCTACCACATCAACAACCATACAAAAAACAGCAGTGACAGGTCAAGATTTGTCTAAAGCTCAAGAGGTTGCTAAGGCTGCACAAGCAACAGTCGACCAAAAGGTTGAAGGTGTGAAAACTGCAGAAGGTCAACAATCAACCGCTGCAAAAACAGTTGCGAATATTAAAGAGGATATCAAAACAGCACAAAATGCTGCTGCAATTGTCGAAGAACAAAATAAGGTCATCGATACCAAAACTGAACAAAAATCAGAACTCAATGCTGAATTGTCAAGCGCAAAGACTGCTGAACAAACAGCTAAAGGCCAAGTCATAGATGCCAAACAAGCTCATGATGACGCTGTAAGTGCTGTCAAAACAGCTGAGAAAACGGTCGAAGACAAGAAAGCCGCTTTGAACCAAGCAACTGCAACAGTTAGTCAAGACCCTAAAGAAATCCAAACAGAATTGGATGGTGTTACTAACCAAGTAACTGCAAAATCTACGCAAATCGCTGCAACAAGTAGCCGTATTGACGCTAAACAGCAAGAAGTGGATAATTACAAACCAGTTATCAAAACAATTGATTTGAATCCATCTGAACGCACTGCAGTAGCTCATGATAATCTTATGGATTACGAGCATAACCGCAATAATGCACCAAAAGATGCATCAGGCAATCCAATAATGGAACCTGTTAACTTCCAAGGTGTCAAGATTGTTGAAATCGAAGCAACTCAAGACATGTTAGATTTCCAAAAAGCCCTTGAAGACTACCGTAAAGCTCCTTATGACTTTGTAACTCGTACTTACAAAGAGCGTCCAGTTTTCCGCTACAAAGTGGATAATCGTGGATTATCTCAAGCCTTTGTCAAATTATTGAATGAATTGCGTGAGGCAAATGGTGTTGCTGGTAATATGCAAGTGGATGATGTTTACTTGGATTACGCACAACAACGTGCCAACGAAATGCAACGTAATAATGTGTTGAGTCACAATACATCATTGACTGCGCCAGGTAACAAGAACGAAATCGGTCTTGAAAATGGTGGTTCTGGATATGGTGATATCGTAAGTAACGAAGATGGATATATTAATTTTAACCGCATTGTAACGCACGAAACATTGGCTTATGACATGTTACTTAGATGGTATGATGACTATCGAAATGTCATGCATAACACCCACGGTCACCGTCGAGCTCTTTTATTACCAATGGGTGGCAAAATGGGTCTAGCCCTTGCCAACATTGTGGGTTCTAATGATGTATCACGTTATGTAGCGTTCGAAAATAATGCCCATACAGGTAGCACTTATTCAACTGATGAGGATGGTACAACCTACCTTGAAGAAGAAAGTGAATCCACTAAGGCGTATGTGGCTAACTACGATAACTTCAAGGATGATGCGCTCAACCCAACCTTCTACGGTCGTAAAATGAAATTCATCGCAGACCATCACTTTGTGTTTGTAACTCGTAAACAAGAAGGTGATAACAGTGCGCTAGTACGTGATTTGAACGAACTCAAATCACTAAAAGCTCGCCAAGAAGATGAGCGAAACGCACTTGTTGCACATCAAACTGCATTAGCTGGTAAATTGTCAGCGGCTACACGTAGTCAAGAACAACGTACAACTGCTATTGCAAATGCGACAACTGAGTTGAACAACGCAACTGCAGCACTTGCAGTCGCTAAATTGGCAGCAAACACAACAGTAGCAACTCTTGAAGAAAAGAATCTTGCAGCTGAGCGTGCTACAAATTACGTCAACCATTTGACTGAACGTGTAGCAACTGTTCAAGGTGAAATCGACAAAGCAACTGAGGCTCGTGATAAGGCGGCTCGTTTACAAGGTCAATTGAGCAATTTAACCGCTAAATTGGCAGAAGCTGAGCAAAATAGAGTTACAGCTGACGAACGAGTAGCTGATGCAAAATTGGCGCTCAAACAGGCTCAAAAAGCACTTTCTGATGCCGAATCTGATGTGCAACATCTAACTGATATCCTTGCAATTGATAAAGCTCTCGCTGTTTATCAAGATAATCAAGGTGTTGTATCTGCTGTCACTCGTCAAACACCAACTCTTGAAGAACTTCCAACCTTTGACTTGAATGGGGAATTGAACGGTTATAAAGTGACTACTAATGCAGATGGTAACGGTGCAACTCCGATTACTGCACCAATTGTTGATGAACTTCCAACCTTTGATTTGAATGCCTACAAGACAAGTCAAAAACATGCTGGTGCTAGACCGAATGACACGTCCTCTCAAACATTATCTACGTTTAGTAGAAAAGATGCGACTAAACAGGAGTTACCAAATACTGGTAGTTATTCTCGAGTGGAACGTCAGATAGCTCTCGGTGGATATACTATTTTGGGATTAATTTTAGGATTTACAATTCAACGTAAACGTGAACGCTAAAAGGGATAAAATTTGTCATTTTTATAAGGTTGTTTTAAGAGCCTGAGAACTATTTTGTCTCAGGCTCTTTTTATCGAAAAATTAAGAAATGAGCATATTTCTTTCCTTGTTTGTCTGAATTGGTTATAATATATGGTACAAAGGAATGAATGAATATGTATCGTGTTATAGAAATGTACGGAGATTTTGAACCCTGGTGGTTCTTAGAAGGTTGGGAAGAAGATATTGTAGCTAGTAAGAAATTTGACCAGTATTATGATGCTCTCAAATACTACAAAACTTGCTGGTTTAGATTGGAACAAGAATCCCCTCTTTATAAAAGTAGAAGCGACTTAATGACCATTTTTTGGGATCCAGAAGACCAACGTTGGTGTGATGAATGTGATGAGTATTTACAACAATACCATTCTTTGGCTCTTTTGCAGGATGAGCAGGTTATCCCAGATGAAAAATTACGTCCAGGATATGAAAAACAAACCGGTCAGGAAAAGCACCGTTCTTGCCGTATGAAATTAAAATAGAGAAAAGTAACTTTTTTGGAGTTGCTTTTTTATTTTTTCCAAATCTTTGCGAATAGTATAGGTGAGGAGGTAAGTATGGTTCAAGAAATTGCACAAGAAATCATTCGTTCGGCTCGGAAAAAAGGAGCGCAGGATATTTATTTTGTCCCTAAGTTAGACGCCTATGAGCTTCATATGAGGGTGGGAGACGAGCGCTGTAAAATTGGTTGCTATGATTTCGAAAAGTTTGCGGCTGTAATCAGCCACTTTAAGTTTGTGGCAGGTATGAATGTAGGAGAAAAACGACGTAGTCAGCTAGGCTCCTGCGACTATGCCTATGACCAGAAGATGGCGTCCCTACGTTTATCTACTGTAGGCGATTATCGGGGGCATGAGAGTTTAGTTATTCGCTTATTGCACGATGAGGAGCAGGATTTGCATTTTTGGTTTCAGGATATTGAAGAATTGGGTAAGCAGTACAGGCAACGAGGACTCTATCTTTTTGCTGGTCCAGTCGGCAGTGGTAAGACGACCCTGATGCATGAATTGGCCAAGTCCCTCTTTAAAGGACAGCAAGTCATGTCCATTGAAGATCCGGTAGAAATCAAACAAGAGGATATGCTACAGTTACAGTTGAATGAGGCGATTGGACTAACCTATGAAAATCTAATCAAACTTTCCTTGCGTCATCGACCAGATCTCTTGATTATCGGAGAAATTCGTGACAGTGAGACGGCGCGTGCAGTGGTCAGAGCCAGTCTGACAGGGGCGACAGTCTTTTCAACCATTCATGCCAAGAGTATCCGAGGTGTTTATGAGCGCCTGCTGGAGTTGGGCGTGAGTGAAGAGGAATTGGCAGTCGTTCTGCAAGGAGTCTGCTACCAGAGATTAGTCGGGGGAGGAGGAATCGTTGACTTTGCAAACAAAGACTATCAAGAACACCAGCCAACTAGCTGGAATGAACAGATTGACCAGCTTCTTAAAGATGGACATATCACAAGTCTTCAGGCTGAAACGGAAAAAATTAGCTACAGCTAAGCAAAAAAATATCATCACTTTGTTTAACAATCTCTTTTCCAGCGGTTTTCATCTGGTAGAGACTATCTCCTTTTTAGATAGGAGTGCCTTGTTGGACAAGCAGTGCGTGACCCAGATGCGTTCGGGTTTGTCTCAGGGGAAGTCATTCTCAGAAATGATGGAAAGTTTGGGCTTTTCAAGTGCCATTGTCACTCAGTTATCCCTAGCTGAAGTGCATGGAAATCTCCACCTGAGTTTGGGTAAGATAGAAGAGTATCTAGACAACCTGGCCAAGGTTAAGAAAAAGTTAATTGAAGTAGCGAGCTATCCCTTGATTTTGCTGGGTTTTCTTCTCTTAATCATGCTGGGGCTACGGAATTATCTACTACCACAACTGGATAGTAGCAATATTGCTACCCAAATCATTGGCAATCTGCCACAAATCTTTCTAGGAATGGTAGGGCTTGTTTCAGTAGGTGTCCTTTTAGCACTCACTTTCTATAAAAGAAGCTCCAAGATGCGCGTCTTTTCTATCTTAGCACGCCTTCCCTTCTTTGGAATTTTTATGCAGACTTATCTGACAGCCTATTATGCGCGTGAATGGGGTAATATGATTTCACAGGGGATGGAACTGACGCAGATTTTTCAGATCATGCAGGAACAAGGCTCCCAGCTCTTTAAAGAAATCGGTCAAGATCTGTCTCAAGCCCTACAAAATGGCCGTGAATTTTCTCAAACCATAGCAACCTATCCTTTCTTTAAAAAGGAGTTGAGTCTCATCATCGAGTATGGGGAAGTCAAGTCCAAGCTGGGTAGTGAGTTGGAAATCTATGCTGAAAAAACTTGGGAAGCCTTTTTTACCCGAGTCAATCGCACCATGAATCTGGTGCAGCCACTGGTCTTTATCTTTGTGGCTCTGATAATCGTTTTACTTTATGTGGCAATGCTGATGCCCATGTATCAAAATATGGAGGTAAATTTTTAAAATGAAAAAAATGATGACGTTCTTGAAAAAAGCTAAGGTCAAAGCTTTCACTCTGGTAGAGATGTTAGTGGTCCTTTTAATCATCAGCGTGCTTCTCTTGCTCTTTGTACCTAATTTGACTAAGCAAAAAGAGGCGGTCAATGACAAAGGAAAAGCTGCTGTTGTTAAGGTGGTGGAAAGCCAGGCAGAACTTTATAGTTTGGAAAAAAATGAAGATGCTAGCCTAAGAAAGTTACAAGCAGATGGGCGAATCACGGAAGAACAGGCTAAAGCTTATAAAGAATACCACGATAAAAATGGAGGAGCAAATCGTAAAGTCAATGATTAAGGCCTTTACCATGCTGGAAAGTCTCCTTGTTTTGGGACTTGTGAGTCTCCTTACCTTGGGTGTGTCTGGCTCTGTCCAGTCCACTTTTGCGGCGGTAGAGGAGCAGATTTTCTTTATGGAATTTGAAGAACTCTATCGGGAAACCCAAAAACGCAGTATAGCCAGTCAGCAAAAGACTAGTCTAAACTTAGATGGGCAGACGATCAGTAACGGCAGTCAAAAGTTGACAGTTCCTAAAGGAATTCAGGCACCATCAGGACAGACGATTCACTTTGACCGAGCTGGTGGAAATAGATCTCTGGCTAAGGTTGAATTTCAGACCAGAAAAGGAGCGATTCGTTATCAATTATATCTAGGAAATGGAAAAATTAAACGCATTAAGGAAACAAAAAATTAGGGCAGTGATTTTACTGGAAGCAGTAGTCGCTCTAGCTATCTTTGCCAGTATTGCTACCCTTCTTTTGGGACAAATTCAGAAAAATAGGCAAGAAGAAGCAAAAATCTTGCAAAAGGAAGAAGTCTTGAGGGTAGCTAAGATGGCCCTGCAGACAGGTCAAAATCAGGTAAACATCAACGGAGTTGAGATTCAGGTGTTTTCTAGTGAAAAGGGATTGGAGGTCTACCATGGTTCAGAACAGTTGTTGGCTATCAAAGAGCCATAAAATCAAGGCTTTTACCTTGTTGGAATCCCTGATTGCTCTGATTGTCATCAGTGGAAGTTTACTCCTCTTTCAAGCCATGAGTCAGCTCCTCATTTCAGAAGTTCGTTATCAGCAGCAAAGCGAGCAAAAAGAGTGGCTCTTGTTTGTGGATCAGCTAGAGGCAGAATTAGACCGTTCGCAGTTCGAAAAAGTAGAAGGCAATCGCCTCTATATGAAGCAGGATGGCAAGGAAATTGCAATAGGCAAGTCAAAATCAGATGATTTTCGGAAAACCGATGCCAGTGGACGAGGGTATCAGCCTATGATTTATGGACTCAAATCTGCGCAGATTACAGAGGACAATCAGTTGGTGCGTTTTCGTTTCCAGTTCCAAAAAGGCTTAGAAAGGGAGTTTATCTATCGTGTGGAAAAAGCAAAAAGTTAAGGCGGGAGTTCTCCTCTATGCAGTCACCATGGCAGCCATTTTTAGCCTTTTGTTACAATTTTACTTAAACCGACAAGTCGCCTACTATCAAGACTATGCTTTAAATAAAGAAAAGTTGGTTGCTTTTGCCATGGCCAAACGAACCAAGGATAAAGCCGAGCAAGAAAGTGGGGAACAGGTCTTTAACCTAGGTCAGGTAAGCTATCAAAATAAGAAAACAAACTTGGTGACAAAGGTTCGTACGCCTAAGAGTCAATATGAATTCATCTTTCCTTCCGTCAAAATAAAAGAAGAGATAAAAGATAAAAAGGAAGAGGGAGCGACAGATTCAAGCGAAAAAGTGGAGAAGAAAAAATCAGAAAAGAAGCCTGAAAAGAAAGAGAATTCCTAGTCAATCAAGCTACTTTGTGCTAAACTAAAAATATGAAACATGATTTTAACCACAAAGCAGAAACTTTCGATTCCCCTAAAAATATCTTTCTTGCAAACTTGGTTTGTCAAGCGGTCGAGAAACAGATTGAGCTTCTATCAGACAAAGAAATTCTGGATTTTGGTGGTGGGACGGGCCTATTAGCTTTACCCTTAGCCAAGCAGGCTAAGTCTGTCACTCTTGTAGACATTTCTGAGAAAATGCTGGAGCAAGCTCGTTTGAAAGCGGAGCAGCAAGACATCAAGAATATCCAGTTTTTGGAACAAGATTTATTGGAAAATCCCTTGAAGCAAGAGCTTGATTTCATTGTTGTTAGTCGGGTTCTTCATCATATGCCTGATTTGGATGCGGCTCTCTCACTGTTTCATCAACATCTGAGAGAAAACGGACAACTCCTCATTGCTGATTTTACCAAGACGGAGACCAACCATCATGGATTTGATTTAGCTGAACTGGAAAAAGAGCTAATTGAGCATAGTTTTTCATCTGTGCATAGTCAGATTCTCTATAGCGCTGAAGACCTGTTTCAAGGAAATTACTCAGAACTCTTTTTAACAGTAGCTCAAAAATCACTCGCCTAGTCAGGGAGTGATTTTTCTATAGGGATGGAAAAAAGAAGGGAAATTTGATAAGATAGGAATATGGATTTTGAAAAAATTGAACAAGCTTATACGTATTTACTAGAGAATGTCCAAATTATCCAAAGTGATTTGGCGACCAACTTTTATGACGCCTTGGTGGAGCAAAACAGCATCTATTTGGATGGTGAAACTGAGCTAGATCAGGTCAAAGAGAACAATCAAGCTCTTAAACGCTTAGCACTTCGCAAAGAAGAATGGATCAAGACCTACCAATTTCTCTTGATGAAGGCTGGGCAAACAGAACCCCTGCAGGCCAATCACCAGTTTACACCAGATGCTATTGCTTTACTTTTGGTGTTTATTGTGGAAGAGTTGTTTAAAGAGGAGGAGATTACGATCCTCGAAATGGGTTCTGGGATGGGGATTCTGGGAGCTACTTTCTTGACCTCGCTTGATAAAAAAGTGGATTACTTGGGAATGGAAGTAGATGATTTGCTGATTGATTTGGCAGCTAGCATGGCAGATGTGATTGGTTTGCAGGCTGGCTTTGTCCAAGGAGATGCCATTCGTCCACAAATGCTCAAAGAAAGCGATGTGGTCATCAGCGACTTGCCTGTTGGCTATTATCCTGATGATGCCGTTGCAGCGCGCCATCAAGTTGCTTCTAGTCAAGAACATACCTACGCCCACCACTTGCTCATGGAACAAGGACTTAAGTATCTCAAGTCAGATGGATATGCTATTTTTCTCGCTCCGAGTGATTTGTTGACCAGTCCTCAAAGTGATTTATTAAAAGGGTGGATGAAAGAAGAAGCAAGTCTGGTTGCCATGATCAGCCTGCCTGAAAATCTCTTTGCTAATGCCAAACAATCTAAGACGATTTTTATCTTACAGAAGAAAAGTGACATAGCAGTAGAGCCTTTTATTTATCCGCTTGCAAGCCTGCAAGATGCAAGTGTTCTAATGAAATTTAAAGAAAATTTTCAAAAATGGACTCAAGGTACTGAAATATAAAATAGATTTTGTTATAATAGATGAAAACGCTTAAAAGAGGAGTCTTGTTATGACAAAAACAATTGCAATCAATGCAGGAAGTTCAAGTTTGAAGTGGCAATTATACTTAATGCCAGAGGAAAAAGTGTTGGCGAAAGGTCTGATTGAACGTATCGGTTTGAAAGATTCAATTTCAACTGTAAAATTTGATGGCCGTTCTGAACAACAAATTTTGGATATCGAAAATCATACACAAGCCGTTAAAATTTTATTGGATGACTTGATTCGTTTCGATATTATCAAGGCTTATGACGAGATTACAGGTGTTGGACACCGTGTTGTGGCAGGTGGAGAATATTTCAAAGAATCAACAGTTGTTGAAGGTGATGTATTAGAAAAAGTTGAAGAGTTGAGCTTGTTAGCTCCTCTTCACAATCCAGCCAATGCAGCAGGTGTTCGTGCCTTTAAGGAATTGTTGCCAGACATTACCAGTGTAGTTGTTTTTGATACTTCATTCCACACAAGTATGCCAGAGAAAGCTTACCGCTACCCTCTACCAACAAAATATTACACAGAAAACAAGGTTCGTAAATATGGTGCCCACGGTACAAGCCACCAGTTTGTAGCAGGAGAAGCTGCAAAACTCTTGGGACGTCCATTAGAAGACTTGAAATTGATTACTTGCCATATCGGTAATGGAGCATCTATTACAGCTGTTAAGGGTGGTCAATCTGTCGATACTTCAATGGGCTTCACTCCACTTGGTGGTGTGATGATGGGAACTCGTACAGGGGATATTGACCCAGCTATCATTCCTTATCTAATGCAATATACAGAGGACTTTAACACGCCTGAGGATATTAGTCGCGTCCTTAATCGTGAATCAGGGCTTATGGGGGTTTCAGGCCAGTCTAGCGATATGCGTGATGTGATTGCCGCTAAGGAAGACGGAAATCATGATGCTGCTTTGGCCTATGAAATGTATGTTGATCGTATCCAAAAACATATCGGTCAATATCTTGCAGTCCTAAACGGGGCAGATGCTATTATCTTCACAGCAGGTATCGGAGAAAATGCAGCTGTTGTACGTAAGGATGTTATCTCAGGAATTTCTTGGTTTGGTTGTGATGTTGATGATGAAAAGAACGTCTTTGGTGTGACAGGAGACATTTCTACAGAGGCAGCTAAAATCCGTGTCTTGGTTATTCCAACAGATGAAGAATTAGTCATTGCCCGTGACGTTGAACGCTTGAAAAAATAACTAAAATCAGAAAAAATATTCCGTACAAGGAGTTGGAAAAGTGATTTTTCCAGCTTCTTTTTCTGATGAAATTGTCCAAAACCTTGCTATGATTGGCTTTTTTGAAAAATATGGTATAATAGTAGTAATTTAATAGATGGAGTTGAGTTTTGAAGAAAAACTTTCGTGTAAAAAGAGAGAAAGATTTTAAGGCGATTTTCAAGGAAGGAACAAGTTTTGCTAACCGAAAATTTGTTGTTTACCAATTAGAAAACCAGAAAAACCATTTTCGAGTAGGTCTATCAGTTAGCAAAAAGCTGGGGAATGCCGTCACTAGAAATCAAATCAAGCGACGGATTCGACATATTATCCAGAATGCAAAAGGGAGTCTGATAGAAGATGTCGACTTTGTTGTCATTGCTCGAAAAGGGGTTGAGACCTTGGAATACGCAGAGATGGAGAAAAATCTACTCCACGTATTAAAATTATCAAAGATTTAC
>CAUTUU010000048.1:0-12697 GCA_963541545.1 uncultured bacterium
TTTAGACTAATTTCCACTTTGGTTGGGCAAGTGGAAGTTACTTTGAGAAGTTGCCTTTCTTGTCATACAAGCCTAAAAGAACATTTCTCGTCTTTCAAATTCCCTCAAAAATGGTATAATAGTAACATCACAAAATTGGAGAGAGACCATGAGTTTTTACAATCATAAAGAAATTGAGCCTAAGTGGCAGGGCTACTGGGCAGAACATCATACATTTAAGACAGGAACAGATGCATCAAAACCGAAGTTTTATGCTCTTGATATGTTCCCTTATCCGTCTGGAGCGGGTCTGCACGTAGGTCACCCAGAAGGTTATACTGCAACCGATATCCTTAGCCGTTACAAACGTGCGCAAGGCTACAATGTTCTTCACCCAATGGGTTGGGATGCCTTTGGTTTGCCTGCAGAGCAATATGCTATGGATACAGGTAATGACCCAGCAGAATTTACAGCGGAAAACATTGCCAACTTCAAACGACAAATCAATGCGCTTGGATTTTCTTATGACTGGGATCGTGAAGTTAACACAACAGATCCAAACTACTACAAGTGGACTCAGTGGATTTTCACTAAGCTTTACGAAAAAGGTTTGGCTTATGAAGCGGAAGTGCCAGTAAACTGGGTTGAAGAGTTGGGAACAGCGATTGCCAACGAAGAAGTTCTTCCTGACGGAACATCTGAGCGTGGAGGTTATCCAGTTGTCCGCAAGCCAATGCGTCAATGGATGCTTAAAATTACAGCCTATGCAGAACGCTTGCTTAATGACTTGGATGAGTTGGATTGGCCAGAGTCTATCAAGGACATGCAACGCAACTGGATTGGTAAATCAACTGGTGCCAATGTAACCTTCAAAGTTAAGGGAACAGACAAGGAGTTCACAGTCTTTACCACTCGTCCTGACACCCTTTTCGGTGCTACTTTCACTGTCTTGGCTCCTGAGCATGATTTGGTTGACGCTATCACAAGTCCGGAGCAAGCAGAGGCTGTAGCAGACTACAAACACCAAGCTAGTCTGAAATCAGACTTGGCTCGTACAGACCTTGCCAAGGAAAAAACAGGAGTTTGGACCGGTGCTTATGCCATCAACCCTGTCAACGGCAAGGAAATTCCAATCTGGATTGCGGACTACGTTCTTGCTAGCTATGGAACAGGTGCGGTAATGGCTGTTCCAGCCCACGACCAACGTGACTGGGAATTTGCCAAACAATTTGACCTTCCAATCGTAGAAGTACTTAAAGGTGGAAACGTTGAAGAAGCTGCCTACACAGAAGATGGACTTCATGTCAATTCAGACTTCCTAGATGGATTGAATAAAGAAGACGCAATTGCTAAGATTGTGGCTTGGTTGGAAGAAAAAGGCTGTGGACAAGAGAAGGTTACCTACCGTCTCCGTGACTGGCTCTTTAGCCGTCAACGTTACTGGGGTGAACCAATTCCAATCATTCATTGGGAAGATGGAACTTCAACAGCTGTCCCTGAAAATGAATTGCCACTTGTCTTGCCTGTAACCAAGGATATTCGCCCTTCAGGTACTGGAGAAAGTCCACTAGCTAACCTGATAGACTGGCTTGAAGTGACTCGTGAAGATGGTGTCAAAGGTCGTCGTGAAACCAACACCATGCCACAATGGGCTGGTTCAAGCTGGTATTACCTCCGCTATATTGACCCACGTAATACTGAAAAATTGGCTGATGAGGACCTCCTCAAACAATGGTTGCCAGTAGATATCTACGTGGGGGGAGCAGAGCATGCTGTTCTTCACTTGCTTTACGCTCGTTTCTGGCACAAATTCCTCTACGACCTCGGTGTTGTTCCGACGAAAGAACCATTCCAAAAACTTTTTAACCAAGGAATGATTTTGGGAACCAGCTACCGTGACCACCGTGGGGCTCTTGTGGCAACCGATAAGGTTGAAAAACGTGACGGTTCTTTCTTCCATGTGGAAACAGGAGAGGAGTTAGAGCAAGCACCAGCCAAGATGTCTAAATCGCTCAAGAACGTTGTTAACCCAGACGACGTGGTGGAGCAATACGGTGCCGATACCCTTCGTGTCTATGAAATGTTCATGGGACCACTTGATGCTTCTATTGCTTGGTCAGAAGAAGGCTTGGAAGGAAGCCGTAAATTCCTAGACCGTGTTTATCGTTTGATTACAAGTAAAGAAATCGTTGCGGAAAACAATGGCGCTCTTGACAAGGTTTATAACGAAACCGTTAAAGCTGTCACAGAACAAATCGAATCATTGAAATTCAACACAGCTATTGCCCAACTTATGGTCTTTGTCAATGCGGCTAATAAGGAAGACGAACTCTATGTGGACTATGCCAAAGGATTTATCCAATTGATTGCCCCATTTGCACCTCACTTGGCAGAAGAGCTCTGGCAAACTCTTGCAGCAACAGGAGAATCTATCTCTTATGTAGCTTGGCCAACTTGGGATGAAAGCAAATTAGTTGAAGACGAAATCGAAATCGTTGTCCAAATCAAAGGAAAAGTTCGTGCTAAACTCATGGTAGCCAAAGACCTATCACGCGAAGAATTGCAAGAAATTGCTCTAGCGGATGAAAAAGTCAAAGCAGAAATTGATGGTAAGGAAATCGTGAAAGTGATTGCGGTACCGAATAAATTAGTTAACATTGTTGTGAAATAAGATAGGAATCCTTCAGAGTAGAATCTGGAGGATTTTTTATTTGACAGGAAGTTTCTATTTTGTTAATATGATTAACAAAGGGAAGAGAGATTATGGATAAAAAAGAATTTATTGCATTTAATAATCGTTTCAATAGATTTATTTTAGCGTTTGACCAGTTAAAAAAAAATCAACATAAAAGTGGTGTTGACAAATCCATTACTTTGAATGAGGTACATTTGATTGTTGTGATTGGGGAAAATCAGCCCTTAAATCTAGTAAAATTATCTGAATTATTAGAAGTTTCAAGAAGTGCAATAACTCAAAGTGTTAGGAGATTGATTCAAAAAAATTTAGTTGTTTTTGATTTTGATCCGAATAATGGGAAAAATAAATATTTGAGATTATCTGAAAAAGGCATCGAAATTTTTAAAATCCATAAGGAGCAACAAGAATATATTGAAAAATCAATCTTTTCAGTTTTAAACAACTATAGCGAGGTGGAACTTAAAACAGTTGTGAAATTGATGGATGATATTGAAAAGGTGTGGGGAGAATTACCGTGGTAAAAGTCACGGTAAATTTCAAATATAATTGTTAAGCAAATTAACAAAAAGGAGAAGACATGACTGTAAACATAGAACTGATTTCACAAACAGATTTAGCGGATGAATCTTTTTATATTGCTATTAATGGTTTAGAACCAAGGGCAATGTATTGTGTAGAAATGTACCTGTCTGATTATTACTGTATAAATGCTCCCTTGCTTTTAGATCATGATGTTATATGGAAATCAACTGCCATTTTTTCATCTGATCAGGACGGTATGATTGATACCTCTCAGACAGCATCTATTTCGGGATCTTATAAAGGAGTTTCAGAAATGGGCTTATTCTTTAATGCGAAGCCGTTAAAGAATAGGAAAAGGAGATTACCTAGTTCTCTTGATAGAATTCCATTACGAGATTGTTTTGGTGTTGAAATTAAAATCAGGCTGGGGAAAGATATGGTCGCGGAGCAAAGTTTTGTAAGGCGTTATATGAATCTGGGAGTAAGATATCAAGATATTTATGATAAGCATTTTCAAGGTCGATTATTTTATGATGAAAAGTTAAGAAGGGCGCCAGCCGTGATTATTGTTAGCGGTAGTGAGGGAAGAATTGAAAAAGCTCAGAATATTGCCCAACTTTTATCTTCAAGAGGCTATATTTGTCTTGCGATAGCTTATTTTGGTTTAGAGGGATTACCTCAAAATTTAGAACGAATTCCAATAGAATGTCTGGAGGAGGCGAAAGATTTTCTATATCATCATCCTCAAGTTGATAATACAAAAATAGGAATATATGGTCGCTCTAAAGGAGCAGAGCTAGTTCTGGCTGGACAAAGTATTTTGGAAGATGTGCAATGTTTGGTACTCAATTCCCCCTCAAATGTAATATTTGAGGGAATAAAGGGAAAACTCAACTCTCATTCATCTTCTTGGACATATTTGCAAAAAGAACTTCCGTATCAAAAATTTCAGTTAGGAAATTATTTGTTAAACAAGTTTTTTGGAAAACATATTCCTGAAGATAGTAGGGCTCAGATTGATGTGAGTAAAATTGACTCTCCTTTATTATTACTAGGAAGCGATGTTGATGAAATATGGAATGCGTCATCTGCGATAGATGGTATTATTTCACATTATAAAGGGGAATCTATTTTGTTTAAAAAATACCATGAAACAGGGCATATGTTGACGGTTGCTTATCAACCGAATCATCGTTATCGAAAAGATTGGCGCTTATTAATGAAAGAAAGTGTAGACTCTTGGTTTGCCACGATAAATTATTTTGATACATATCTGAAAAATTTGTAGATAGTGCTGAACCGTACTATAATAGTCCCAACTAAGATAAAAACACAGTTCTAGTTGGTAGTCCAGTCTACAAAAGCAATTGTTCAAACAAGAGAAATTTGAACTCAAGCAGCAAAAATGTAGAGAGAAGTACAAGAGTTACTAGTGACTTTCTCTTTCATAAAATAGAACAGCTCTTCTCGGATAAAAAGAGCTGTTTTTTGCTTGTATTGAAAATTCTTTTCATATATTATTTCCTAATGGATTTACTTGTCGTCAAAAATTTGGCTAATGGAAGTTTCAAATTCAGGACAATACTTACTTGCTTCAAATTCAATCATATCATATTCAGCAGTTTCATTTTGATAGAAGGGATTGTGTGTCATGATTTCTAGTTAATTTTTTATTGTTTGATTTGTCGAGAATAATACTACCGATTCTTGAATTTTTCGGCCAGATGCGATAAAACATCTCTTTTATAGCGCATATTTAAAAATATAATGTGTTGTTGTAAGTGTTTTTAAGCTTCATTTAGCAATTCGGTAGGAGAAAAATGGCTGTAGCCTTCTCTACTTTAACTTAACCCTAATCATCTCACCACTTAACCTCTCATTTTAACCACTTATCTCAAAAGTCGATTTTTCTTTCATACTTTTTGTTAAACTTGTGAGGTAAAGAGGAGGAAATAAATATGATTTTACAAGCTAAACATTTGACTAAACGTTACGGCGATCATATGGCTGTTGATGATATTCAGTTAGAGTTTGAAAAAGGGAGTTTTAATGCTATTTTGGGTCCCAATGGTGCAGGAAAATCAACCACCATTTCCATGTTAATCGGGTTGAAAAAGCCGACAAAAGGTCAGATTCGATATGCGCCAAATACGAAAATCGGAGTTGTTTTTCAAGCTAGTGTACTGGATGAGATGTTGACGGTTAGGGAAAATCTTACGATTCGTGCTCAACAGTATAAGGAGATTGCAGCAAGTCGTGTGGATGATTTGATCCATCAACTGGGTTTGACTGCTTTCCAGAAGCAACTATATGGGACTTTGTCAGGTGGGCAAAAACGTAGGGTTGATATTGCGCGTGCTCTTCTTTCACAGCCAGATATTCTTTTCTTAGATGAACCAACGACAGGTCTAGATATTCAGACTCGCAAAGCCATTTGGGATTTACTGTCTCGACTACAAAAGGATGAAGGGATGACTATTATCTTAACGACTCATTATCTGGATGAAGCGGATGAGGCTGATCAGATTTATATCGTTGATCATGGGAAAGTGATTGCGCAAGGTTCTGCGACGGCTATTAAAAGTCAGTATGCATCTAATATCCTAAAAATTCGTTTTAAAGAAATGAAGGATTTAGAAAAGTTGTTACAGACTGGAATGACAGTTAAGGAAGAAAATGAGTTGGAATATCTTTTTTATCCAAGAACGTCACAGGAAGCCATTGAATATTTGGCAAAAGTTCGAGAAGAAATTGATTCTTTTGAATTTCGTCCAGGTACCATGGATGATGCCTTTATTGCACTTACAGGAAGAGAGGTTCGCTAATGTTAGCTTTATTGAAACGGAATTTTATTTTATATTTTCGTAATCGTTCAGGAGTATTTTTCTCATTATTGGGGGCATTGATTTCCTTCCTACTTTATATCATTTTTTTGCAGAAGAACTTGACAGACGCTTGGTCCCAACTCCCTGATAATACGAACCTTTTAAATAACTGGCTGATGGGTGGGACCTTGGCTGTGACTGGGATTACAACCAGTTTTACGGCTCTTACACAAATGGTACAGGATCGTGAAAATCAAGTGGATCAAGATCTCTTCTTGACAGATTTAGGTAGCTGGGGTTTACAGGTGTCCTATCTAATCAGTAGTATTGCCATCTCTTTTGTCATGCAGGTGTTTATGTTTGCTGTTATGGGGCTTTATTTTAAAGAAAGTCCAGTTATCAGTCATTTACTGGAAATTACTTTGATTATGTTGTTAAGTAGTCTGCTTTCAAGTTTGGTAAATATTCTCTTGATTTATCGTTTTCAATCTGTAGATAGTCTTGGGAAAATGGCAACTATAGTGGGCACTGCTTCTGGATTTTTGGTAGGAACTTATGTCCCCATTGGAGTTTTACCTGATTTTGCACAGATTATCATGAAGGGTACCCCTGCAACTTATATTGCTTCTCTTTATCGACAAATTTTAATGAAGGAACCATTAGAGACCGCATTTACAGGAAATAGCAGATTGTTAAAGGAATTTCAAGAAAAAATGGGAATTCAAATCAACTGGCAAGAACTATTGACAAAGGAAGAGACATACTTTATAGTGGTTAGTATCAGTCTCGTCGCTATTCTTCTTTGGCTTTTATTTGTTAAAGTGTTTAGCAGGAGAAAATAAAGGTATATTGGAGAGAAAATGAAGATTCGTTTTGAAATGAAGACAGAGTTTTCAGAAAAGGACCCACATATTGTAATTCAGGCAGCTCAGTTAACCGACCAAGCAAGGGAAGTCATGGAGTATTTAGAACAATTTTCAACGACCAATCAGGTGGTCATTCCTATTCGAACGGATGATCATCTGGTTATGGTGAAAATTGAGGATCTTATTCTAGCAGATATCGATAAGAACTTGTTGACCATTTATACGGTAGACGGGATTTATAAAACTAAGGAAACATTGACAAACTTTCAGAATCGGATTAATCGGCGTAACTTTATACAGATATCACGCCATTCAATTATAAATATTGACCACTTAGAATCGTTATCAGATAGTTTTTCAGGGAACATGATGGCTAAAATGACTCGGGGTATCAAGTCTAGTGTGAGTAGGAAATACGTCAAGTCCTTAATGAATTATCTAGGTTTATAGGAGGAAATCATGAAACGATTAATTGATTATTTTGTATCGGGAATGCGTACGGCTTCCTTCTTTTATTTGAGTATGATGTTATTAGCTCAGTGTTATCCAGGTATTACCTATCCTGAACCAATGACAAAAAATATTCTAGCTCTGTTTTTAATGGGTGGAATTATGGGGGTATTGACTTTAATACTTGAAAAGCTAGAGTTTCTTGCTTTTAGTATACGTGTAGGAGTTCATTTATTAGTGACGGCTACTATCTTAGTATTGACCTCTCTATTTTTTGGCTGGGGTTCAGTTTTATGGAGCCCTTTGCTTTGGTTCTTTTTCTTGTTAATTTATGGATTGATATGGTTGTATCAAATCTGGCAAACTCACAAACTCACCCAACGAATTAATCAAGCCTTAGAGGATAAAAGACAGAAAACGGGTCACTAATATAGTGTTGAGGATGAAGTTTGAAGACAGTGCCAGTTTCCAAAGAGAACAATTTGTGATATAGTATTTTCAGCGTAAAGCAAGGAGAAGAAAAATGCAAGTAAACGAATATGGTCAGATGATTGGTGAGTCAATGGAAGGTTATACACCAGGTGAACGCCCTTCTATTGATTTCTTAGAAGGGTGTTATGCTCGAATAGAGGCTCTCTCTGTAGAAAAGCACGCAGAGGATTTATTAGCTGTTTATGGCCCTGATACGCCTCGGGAGATGTGGACCTACCTCTTTCAGGAACCAGTAGTAGATATGGAGGAGTTGGTTAGCCTTTTAAATCAGATGTTGGCTCGTAAGGACCGTTTTTACTATGCAATCATAGACAAGGCAACTGGTAAGGCTTTGGGAACTTTTTCTCTCATGCGCATTGACCAGAATAACCGAGTAATAGAAGTGGGAGCTGTTACTTTTTCTCCAAAACTCAGGGGGACACGGATAGGGACAGAAGCCCAGTATCTCTTGGCTCGCTATGTCTTTGAGGAGCTTACCTATCGTCGCTATGAATGGAAATGCGATGCTCTTAACATGCCATCAAGACGAGCTGCGGAGCGTTTGGGATTTGTCTACGAAGGAACCTTCCGTCAGGCGGTGGTTTATAAGGGGCGTACGAGGGATACGGATTGGTTGTCTATGATTGATAAGGACTGGCCTAAAGTCAAATCTCGTTTGAAAATATGGTTGCGTCCTGAAAATTTTGATAAAAATGGGCAACAATACAAGAGTTTGAGAGAATTCTAAGAGGTGTTGACATGATAACCATTAGAAAGCAAGAAATCGTCAAGCTAGAGGATGTTTTGCATCTCTATCAGGCTGTCGGTTGGACAAATTATACCCATCAACCCGAGATGCTGGAGCAGGCCTTATCTCATTCATTAGTGATTTATGTGGCGCTTGATGGCGATGCTGTAGTGGGCTTGATTCGTTTGATTGGAGATGGTCTTTCATCAGTTTTTGTACAGGATTTGATTGTTTTGCCTAGCTATCAGCGCCAAGGGATTGGTAGTGCCTTGATGAAAGAGGCTTTAGAGGATTACAAAGATGCCTATCAAGTCCAGCTGGTAACAGAACAGACAGAAAGAACCTTGGGCTTCTATCGTTCTATGGGCTTTGAAATCTTATCCACCTATAATTGTATAGGGATGACTTGGGTGAATCGTAAAAATTAACAAAAATTGTTTTTTCTTAAGCAAAGTTTAAGGCTGGTCTAGTATCATATAGTCATTAAATAAAGACCTCCTAACTTTATTTAATGAAACCCTAAAACTTTTTTTCATCATAATCTCCTAATGAAGTCACCCAATCAGGTGGCTTTTTTGTGAGGTGAAGTGCTAGTGATAGAAATTTTTTGCATAATAGTAAAATTTGAGAAAAGTTAAGCTAGTTTTAAGCTTTGTCTTGTATCATATAGTTATTAAATAAAGACCTCCTAACTTTATTTAATAAAATCCTAAACTTTTCTTTTTCATAATAATCTCCCTTAACTCCACCCAATCAGGTGGAGTTTTTTGGCTCTATTTCAGGCTTTTTGGGACTATTCTAAAAATCATTTTTCGATATTTTTCGGTATTTTTAGGATTTTGGTCGGGGAATTGGCGGGGACTTTTTGAGATTTTGGCGGGGATTTTTTAGCGAATATGACTAAGAAATAGGTCTGTTGTCGCTTCAGCAAGTTCAACCTCACTTTGAATTTAAGTGACTGTTAATTGAAGGACTAGAACTACTGTAATAATGCTCTTGGTTGTCAAGGAGTGAGTCATCATATTGTTGTACAGCGGTTAAAGCTTGAAAAGCCGCGAATATAAACCTTTGACAAATTTTGTGAACTGTGGGATAATGGAGAGGAATTAAGGATTAGTTCTATATCATGGACTAGAAAAGACCCCAAGCTAACTTCCACATTAAGCTCGGGGTCTTTTTTGACACTATCTATCTTTGTTTAGCCATTTATCGACTAAGCGAAGGATGACACCGACCACAATCGGTCCGATGATAGTTTTAAGGATTAGTTCCATCATGGGCTATCTCACCTCCTTTCGTAGGCGGTGTAGCAGTGCCGTAGAATATTATACCACATAAGTGCTAAACTCGGGAGTCACCCAATCAGGTGGAGTTTTTTTGCTCTATTTCAGGCTTTTGGGGACTATTTTAAACATCATTTTCCGATAACTTTTACTTAATCTTATAAACTTTATTGGACAGATTCTAAAGTTGGAGAAGCTGAATTGATGAAGATATAAACCTTTGACAAATTTTGTGAACTATGGGATAATAAAAGGGAATTAAGTATTGTGTCTATATCATAGGCTAGAAAAGACCCCAAGCTCACGACCAAATAAGCTTGGGGTCTTTTTTGACACTATTTGTCCTTGTTTAGCCATTTATCGACTATACGAAGAACGACACCGACCACAATTGGTCCGATGATAGTTTTAAGTATTGTATCCATCATGGGCTATCTCACCTCCTTTCACAGGCGGTGTAGAAGTGCCGAATAATATTATACCACATATGTGCTAAACTTAGGAGTCACCCAATCAGGTGGAGTTTTTTTGCTCTATTTCAGGCTTTTCGGAAGTTTTCTAAATATCATTTTTCAATAGCTTTCTCTAAATCTTATAAACTTTATTGGACAGATTCTAAAGTTGGAGAAGCTGAATGGATGAGGATATAAACCTTTGACAAATTTTGTGAACTATGGGATAATAAAAAGGAATTGAGTACTAGTTCTATATCATAGGCTAGAAAAGACCCCAAGCTCACGACCAAATAAGCTTGGGGTCTTTTTTGACACTATTTGTCCTTGTTTAGCCATTTATCGACTATACGAAGAACGACACCGACCACAATTGGTCCGATGATAGTTTTGAGTACTAATTCCATCATGGGCTATCTCACCTCCTTTCGTAGGCGGTGTAGTAGTGCCGAACAATATTATACCACATAAGTGCTAAAGTCAGGAGTCACCCAATCAGGTGGCTTTTTTGTTTGTGGCTTGGATTTTTGATATAATAGAGCCATGAGTAGAATTTTAGACAATGAGATAATGGGGGATGAGGAGTTAGTAGAACGCACGCTCCGTCCTCAGTATTTACGTGAATATATCGGGCAGGATAAAGTCAAGGACCAGCTGCAAATCTTTATTGAAGCTGCCAAAATGCGGGATGAAGCGCTGGATCATGTGCTCTTATTTGGCCCTCCAGGCTTGGGAAAAACGACCATGGCTTTTGTTATTGCCAATGAACTGGGAGTAAATCTCAAGCAGACGTCTGGGCCTGTCATTGAAAAGGCTGGTGATTTGGTAGCGATTTTGAATGACTTAGAGCCTGGGGATGTCCTTTTTATTGATGAGATTCATCGCTTGCCCATGTCTGTGGAAGAGGTGCTTTATAGTGCCATGGAGGACTTCTACATTGATATCATGATTGGTGCTGGTGAAGGCAGTCGTAGTGTTCATTTGGAGTTACCACCTTTTACCTTGATTGGTGCGACGACTCGGGCTGGTATGCTCTCAAATCCACTACGGGCACGTTTTGGGATTACGGGGCATATGGAGTATTATGCCCATGCTGACTTAACAGAAATTGTCGAGCGGACGGCAGATATTTTTGAGATGGAAATCACTCATGAGGCAGCTTCTGAGTTGGCTTTGCGGAGTCGTGGAACCCCTCGTATTGCCAATCGTCTCCTCAAGCGTGTGCGCGATTTTGCCCAGATAATGGGGAATGGGGTTATCGATGATGTTATTACCGATAAGGCTTTGACTATGCTGGATGTTGACCATGAAGGTTTGGACTATGTGGATCAAAAAATCCTTCGCACCATGATTGAGATGTACGGTGGTGGTCCTGTCGGATTAGGAACTCTTTCTGTTAATATTGCTGAGGAGCGTGAGACGGTGGAGGATATGTACGAACCTTACCTAATCCAGAAAGGCTTTATCATGCGAACTCGTTCAGGACGAGTTGCGACCGCTAAGGCTTACGAACATTTAGGTTATGAATACAGTGAAAAATGAGCAAGAAATATTAGAGGCTTTTAGAGAAAATCTGGATATGATGGCTATTCTGACGATTATCCGAGACCTTGGTATAAAAGACTCGTGGTTAGCAGCTGGTTCGGTTCGAAATTTTATCTGGAATCTCTTGTCATACAAATCACCTTTTGACTGTGAAACAGATGTTGATGTCATTTTCTTTGATCCAGATATTTCTTATGAGGAAACCTTATCCCTAGAGAAAAAGTTGAGAGAGGACTTTCCTCAGTACCAGTGGGAATTGAAAAATCAGGTCTATATGCACCAGCATAGTCCTCACACTGCTCCCTATACCAGCTCTTGTGATGCTATGAGTAAGTATCCAGAACGGTGTACGGCGGTTGGACTTCGCTTGCATGAAGACTCCGCTTTGGAACTTTTTACTCCCTATGGACTCCAGGATATTTTGAATTTTCAAGTTCGTCCAACTCCTCATTTTTTAGAGAATGAAGACCGAATGAAACTCTATCAAACACGGTTATCCAAGAAAAATTGGCAGGAGAAATGGAAAAATTTGATTTTTAAAAATACTTAAGGAAACTTTAAGCTAGGAAGTGTATACTAAGTTCATAAGTTAAGAAGACCTTAACTTAAACTCCTAAAACTTTTTCATAATAATCTCCCTATAAAAAATTGAGTCGCCCAATCAGGCGGCTTATTTTTTTGAAAAATGGGCTTGGTGCCTGAGAATAATACTCAATGAAAATCAAAGAGCAAACTAGGAAGCTAGACGCAGGCTGTACTTGAGTACGGCAAGGTGAAGCTGACGTGGTTTGAATTTGATTTTCGGGTAAATTCCCAAACTAACTTCCACCGCTAATCCAAGTGGAAGTTAGTGTGATA
>CAUTUU010000049.1:0-12079 GCA_963541545.1 uncultured bacterium
CACACTAACTTCCACTTGGATTAGCGGTGGAAGTTAGTTTGGGAATTTACCTTTTAGTTTAAATTGACATCAGGCAATATTTTTTATATAATAAGCACTCACTACTGTGGATAGAAATCCATTCACTCAATGAAGGGAGAAAACTTTCAAATGAAACCAGAAGAACAAAGAGTTTTAGGAATCTTAGCAACCATTTTTGGAGCCATCGCACTTTTAGGATCCTGGATCCCGTTTATTAACTATCTATCGTTGTTCATCGCCATCGTCGCATTTATCTTGGGGATTATCGGCCTTATCGTCAACCTCAAAAAACGGAAAACAATGGCTATTATCGGAACATCCCTGGCAGTTGCCTCTGTTGTACTTTTCTTTACGACTCAGGTACTATACGCTGATGTCTACAAAGAGTATGCCAGGGAGTTTAACCGTTCCTACCTAGATACGAGTGCTTCAATGGAACGCGAAGAAAAAAGCGGCTCGACAGACGATACCTCCACCTGGACCCAAGAACAGTTCGACGCCTTAATCGAAGGTGACCTTGACAACAAAGGAAAAGGTGGCACCAACTACGAGGATATTATCAACAAACACGGACAGCCAGATTCCGAGTTTGACTTCACTCTTGGGGGTTACAATACGAAAAAAATCACCTATATCTCTATTGGAGACAAGATTAAAACTGTTACCTTAACTTTTGCAAAACAGGACAATGGAGAGCTCTTGCTCGTCCAAAAACATCAGTCGGTCTAGGTCTAGAAAAAAACAAGCAACAAAACGATTCTGAAACCTGAGTCTAGGTTCAAATATCAAAAAAAACGAACAGCTAGTAAAACTGTTCGTTTTTCTATTAGAATCCATCTACGTTTGTGTAGATTTTTTGAACGTCTTCGTCGTCTTCAAGAACGCTGTAAAGTTTTTCAAATGTTTCAAGGTCTTCGCCTGACAATTCCACTTCTGACTGAGGAATCATTTCCAATTCTGTCACTTGGAATTCTTCGATACCTGACTCACGAAGAGCAACTATAGCCTTGTGAAGGTCTGTTGGAGCTGTGTAAACAGTGATTGTTCCTTCTTCTGCCTCAACATCGTCCACATCCACATCTGCTTCAAGCAATTGCTCAAAGACTGCATCAGCATCTTCTCCAGCAAATACGATAACACCCTTGTTGTCAAAGAGGTAAGAAACCGAACCTGAAGCGCCCATGTTTCCGCCGTTTTTACCAAAGGCTGCACGGACATTAGCCGCTGTACGGTTGACATTTGAAGTCAAAGTATCAACAATCAACATAGAACCATTTGGTCCAAAACCTTCGTAACGTCCTTCTGTAAAGGTTTCGTCTGTGTTTCCTTTTGCTTTATCAATCGCTTTATCGATAACGTGTTTTGGCACTTGCGCTTGTTTAGCACGGTCGATAACGAATTTCAAAGCTGAGTTTGATTCTGGGTCTGGATCACCTTTTTTAGCTGCTACATAGATTTCTACACCAAATTTTGCATATACTTTAGAGTTAGCTCCATCTTTAGCCGTTTTCTTGGCTACGATATTGGCCCATTTACGTCCCATTAGGAATCTCCTTTTTTCACATTTTAATCTTTCTTATTATAACACAAGTTTTTTCGATTTTCACTAGAGGAAATAGATTTTATTTAGCAAATACAGCTAGGATGATACTTTGGCTGCCAAGATGGCCTTGCCTTCTTTTATCAAGGGATGACGGAACAGTGAAAAGTACAGTTGAATGGTCATGGCAACCCAGATAAGGGGTTCGCAGAGGATAACACCCTTATAGCCTGCCCAAGGAATAATCAAGACCACAAAAGCGATTTTTCCGATTAGTTCAATAAAGCTGGAAACCAGAGGAAGGACCTTTTGCCCCAAGCCCTGCAAGCAATTGCGATAAATCAATAAGAGACTCAAAATAGGATAAAAGGCTGAGCTGATTTGCAGGTAGAGACTACCATTTTCTACCAAGTATCCATCCGTCGAACTAGCCAAGAAGGAAACCAAGGTAGGACTGGCAAAAAAGAGGAAGACACAAACAAACATCGCCCAGGACATACTCAAACGACTGCCGATTCGAAGTCCTTGAACAATGCGGTCTGGTCGCTTTGCACCAAGATTCTGCGAAGCAAAGGTCGTCATCGAAGCAGAAATAGCGGTCATAGGAAGGAGGGCGAAGGCCATAATGCGTCGGGCTGCTGTCTGGGCACTAATAATCACTGCACCAAAGGTATTGACAGAAGACTGTAAAATCACACTACCGATGGACACAATGGAACTCATCAAGCCCATAGCCAAACCTTGCTCCAAGAGATCTGCGTACAGGGCCTTGTTCCATTTGAAATGTTTCAGCTGAGGTAGAAGTTCTGGAACACTCTTGCGTATATAATAAAAGCAGAGAACCGCTGATAAACCTTGCGAAATAATGGTGGCAAGGCCCGCAGATTGAACTCCCAGATGCAATTGCGTGATGAAATACAAATCCAAAACCACATTGACCAAAGCAGAGAAAATCAGAAAACCAAGAGCCGCTAGACTGTCCCCAATAGACCGCAACAAACCTGCAAAAAGATTATAGGCAAAGCTGACACCGACACAGGTCACAATCATAGAAATATATTGATAGGATTGGGGAAGGATTTCTGCAGGGGTATCTAGGTATTGCAAGAGAGGATACAAACCAAGAAAGCCCAGCAACATCACTACAATACTCAAAAGAGCACCTAAAATCCAAGTGGCTGCTACCGCTTCCTTGATTTTGGTGAAATTCCTAGCCCCATAATAGCGGGCAATGACAATCCCCATTCCATTACCAACACCAAGTGTAAAGCCTATAATCAGATCAAAAATAGCTGTTGTCGCCCCTACTGCCGCCAAGGAATCTTGACCAAGAAAACGCCCAACAATCAAGACATCAGCAGTGTTATAGAGCTGTTGGAAAATATTGGACAGCAAGATTGGAAAGGCAAAACTCAAGAGCGAAGGAAGAATAGGACCATGAATCAGGTCCACTGTTCGTTTTTTATTCATAAGGCTATTATATCAGCTTTCTAGAGGAGCGACAAGAAACAGCAAACTATACCAGAACTAGGCAATGAAAAAGCAGTGGATTTCTCCACTACTTTAACAGCCTATTCTTCAATTTCTATTTCAAGTTCGTCGCCTAGGTCAAGAGTTACTTCTTCATTCACAGAATCTGCTTGGACTGCGTCATCTTTTTTAGTTTCAACACCCTCTACAGAAGCTTCTTCTCCATCAATCAAACCAAATTGAACACGGACTTGATGGTCAATTTCATCAAAGATTTCTGGATTATCTGCCAAGTATTTCTTAGCATTTTCAGAACCTTGACCGATTTTCTCATCCTTGTAAGAGTACCAAGCTCCTGCTTTTTTGATGATATCCAAATCACTTGCAATCTTCAAAAGCTCACCAGTCTTAGAAATCCCTTCTCCGTACATGATTTCAACGAAGGCTTCCTTAAATGGCGGAGCCACCTTGTTTTTCACGACCTTAATCTTAGTTTCTTTACCGACGTTGGTGTCTTTTTGGTCACCAGTTCCCTTGATTTGCGTGCTTCCACGAACATCCAAACGGACTGATGCGTAGAATTTCAGAGCACGTCCACCAGGAGTTGTTTCTGGATTTCCAAACATGACCCCAACTTTTTCACGCAATTGGTTGATAAAGATAGCAATTGTTTTGGTTTTATTGATAGAAGCACCAAGTTTACGCATGGCCTGACTCATCATACGAGCCTGCAAACCAACGTGGCTGTCTCCGATATCACCATCAATTTCAGCACGAGGGACAAGGGCCGCAACCGAGTCGACCACGACAAGGTCAACTGCACCTGAGTCAATCAATTTTCCTGCAATTTCAAGACCTTGCTCTCCTGAGTCTGGTTGAGACAAGAGCAATTCGTCAATATTGACCCCAAGAGCCGCAGCATAAGCTGGATCAAGGGCATGCTCTGCATCGATAAAGGCTGCAATCCCACCTTCTTTTTGCGCTTGCGCGACTGCGTGAAGAGCAACTGTTGTCTTACCAGATGATTCTGGTCCATAGATTTCGATGATACGTCCCTTAGGATAACCACCTGAACCAAGGGCAATATCGAGAGCCAAGGAACCCGAGCTCATCACTTGCACCTTTTGCTCCGCACGTTCACCCAAACGCATGATTGAACCCTTACCAAAGTCTTTCTCAATTAATTTAAGAGCGTCATTCAAGGCTTTTTCACGTTCTGCCCCGAATTTTTTTGAAATTTCATCTAATTTTTTTGGTTTTTTCGCCATTCTATTCTCCTACATTCTAATGGTCCTCAGACCTATCTACTATTATATCAAAAGTTAGTCACTTAATAAAGCCTTGCGAACTAGGTTAAAGGCATGCATAACCGCAATGTGACGTACATCTGCTCGACTTCTGCCTCCAATATTCACCTTGATAACCTTAGTTCCTTTCTCTTGCGCCAAGCCTATGTAAACTGTCCCAGCTGGGTGCCCTTCTAGGCTATCTGGTCCTGCCACTCCAGTCAAACTAAGGCCAAAATCAGACTGGGTCTTGCTTCGTGCCTGTTCAGCCATCTTCCGAGCTGTAAATTCAGACACCACACCGTGTTCTTCCAAATCCTTGACAGGAATATCCAACATCTTTGATTTTTCCTCCAGGCTATAGGTCACAAAACCACCCTTAAATATACTTGATGCTCCTGAAAAATCCGCCACAGTAGCTTGGAAAAGCCCTGCCGTCAAACTCTCTGCAGCCGTGATGGTTTTCCCTTGCTTTTTCAGTTCTTCTACCACAATGCTAGCCAAACTAATCCCTTCCCCATAACCATAGCAAAGTTCTCGCAAAGAAAGACCTTCAAAGGTTTGGCGACCTAATATTTGATTTTCCAAGATATCCAGCGCTTGATTCGCCTCTTCTTGACTACTAGCTTTTGTTGACAGACGCAGAGTGACTTCTCCTGTCTTGGCATAAGGGGCTAAGGTTGGATCTGTTTGATTGTCAATCAAATCAGCCAAAATCGTCACCAACTGACTTTCGCCAATTCCAAAGAAACGAAGAACTCGGGAATACAGCTTGCTCCCTGTCATCAACTTTGGTAGAAGTTGGTTTAAGACCATGGGTTTCAATTCACTTGGTGGACCTGGAAGGACAACGTAGGTCACTCCATCAACTTCTAAGATTCCTCCAACAGCCAGTCCTGTTTCATTTGGTAGCGGAGTCGCCCCTTCTATAATCTGGGCTTGTCTTTCATTATTCGGTGTTCGGGCATAGTCTGGTCTCTGGGCAAAAAAGACATCCAATTTCTCCTGCGCCTGAGGATCAAAAACTAATTCTTTCCCTAAGAATTTAGCTAGGGTTTGTTTGGTCAAATCGTCCTCAGTTGGCCCTAAACCACCTGTCAAAATCACCAGACTGCTACGTTGACTAGCAATCTCAAGCAAAGACATGAGACGAACTTCATTGTCTCCTACAGCCGTCTGAAAATAAACATCTACCCCAATCTCTGCTAGTTTTTCCGATAAAAACTGGGCATTGGTATTGACAATCTGTCCTGTCAAAATCTCTGTTCCAACAGCAATGATTTCTGCTTTCATGTTTCCTCCTACCTATCTATTCGTATTTTTTTGAAAAAATCGCAGGAAATTTCCCACGATTTTAAACTATAAATTAGATTATTCCACATCTTCTTGATTTATTGTGTTATTAATCGTACCTGTTCCCAAACCGGTATTATTTCGATTACCAAAAATATCTTCATATAAGACGGCATTCGTCTCTAACTCTGTCACCTTCGGTTTATCAAGTGAGGTTCTCAAAAGATTCTGAATTTCTAACAAATGATTAGCAGTTACGATTTGATAAGATGTCCCTTGCAATTCGGCATCTTCTCCTCGTAATTGTTGGGTTTCAATCGTTTTGAACGAATCCTTGTAACCTAACAAGCTTGGAATACTCTTAGAAGACAAATCGATATTGGTTTGCATATTGGTACTTAGGGCTTTTAAGATGGATTGGTAGTGACTGACACTATTCAAACTAAGAACTTTTTCAACAACTTTTTGAATGACTTCACGCTGACGCTTCTGACGTCCGTAGTCCCCTTCTGGATCCTGGTAGCGCATACGGGAATAAACGAGAGCCTCTTCTCCATTTAGAGTTTGCTGCCCAACACCAATAGAAATAGTGTTAAATTCCTCTTGGTCACTAATGGAAATCGGAAAACCTAGAGTATTATTGACAGTAACTCCCCCTACCGCATCGACTAATTGTTGCAAACCTTGCATATTGACCATAATATAGCGGTCAATATGAATATTCATCATCTTCTGGATAGTTGAGATAGCTAATTCCGCACCTCCACCCGCATAGGCGGCGTTTAGCTTCGCTTCCTCGATCCGTCCATCTTTATGCTGAATTTTCGTCAAAATATCTCGCTCTAAACTCAACATCATTGTCTTTTTCGTATGCGGATTAACCGTTAAGAGAATCATAGAATCACTATTTCCCTCCCAAGGGTCAGTTCGTTCCACATTTCCAGTATCAACCCCCATTAAAAGAATCGTTAAGGGTTCTGTTGCCTCAATAACATTGGTTTCTTCCCCAATTTTTTTATAGGTCCGTGATAAGGTTTCTGTACCTTGCTGATAAATAGTATAAGCGAAGACACCTACTCCTAAAACTGTCACAGCTAGAAAAGCTAGCACCATTCCAATAATTTTTTTAACCATATTTCTATTAATCTATCAGTCTACCCATCAGGTAAACATCGATAAATTTCCCTTCTTCTATATATGCTCCACGCTCTTGGCGACCTTCAATTATAAAGCCATGCTTTTGATAAAGATGGACTGCAGCCTGATTACGAGTTTGGACAGTTAGTTGAAGTCGACGAAGAATGCCACTTGCTTGCGCCCACTCTATCGCTTCTTCTAGCAAAAAACTTCCCAATCCATTATTCCAATATTTCTTACCAATCACAATAAAGAGATCTCCAATATGACGAACTCTCTTACGTTGATCAGCTGTGATATTTACAAGACCAGCAATTTCATCATTGAGTAAGGCCAGTAAAGTGATTTGATTTCCCGAGTGAGCCTGTTTATCCAAAAATAACTCCATCTCAGTATCTGTCATCAAAATACCATCCCTGTCCAGACTGGTAAAATCTGTTTCTACACTAATACGATTTAAAAATGATACTAAGGCAGCCGCATCTTCAACTTCTGCTTCCTTAATGAGCAACTCATACTCCATGTTGAAGCTCCTCTAAGAGTTTTTCTGCACGTAAGCCCTTGGCTTTGAAGTTTAATCTGCGACCATCTTCCTCTTTTAGAATTTCCAATTCTAAATAAGTATCTGGCAAGGCATCACCTAAAAGATTTCCCCACTCGATGACAGTCACTCCACCACCAAAGAGAAATTCATCCAAGTCAATAGAATCAGCATCCCCTTCGATACGATAAACATCTAGGTGGTAAAGCGGAAGACGACCTTCATACTCTCTCACGATAGTATAGGTTGGACTCTTAATCATCTGAGAAATCTGTAATCCCTTAGCAAGGCCTTTTGTAAAGGTCGTTTTGCCTGCTCCAAGTTCTCCAGTTAAAATGAAGACATCATTCTTTTCTAATAAACAGCCCAAACGTTCACCTAAGGACTGTAACTCTTCTTCGCTTTTAGTGTACATATTTCTATTATACCAAAAAGTTATTCTTTGTCGAGATATTATCTGTAAATTCCAAACTATGAATTATGAGACTTGAACTGGCTCTTGTTCTGGTTTTAAAATAGGAACAGTAAAAAGAGAACTAATAATATGTCTCTCATCAAATGGCTATAAAACGAAACTTCCCAGCGAATAACTTTTGGCACCAACAATCCTAGGAAAAACATTCCCAAGGCAATATAAAATGTCATGGATAATATTGACCAAGGATTTTTGAGAACGATTAAAATAGCTAGTCCACTAATAAAACAGAGTTCCTTCTTACCTAAAATCTTTTTCAATCCATATAGATACTTCTGAATGGGCAAAAAAACTAACAAATCAATACCGAATAAGAAAAAGAAACTCGGTAGAAGGGCTTCTACAAACTCTTCACCAGTTGCCTTTCCCGTAAGAACATATTCTATGATAATCAAAGCTAAACCTAAAACATTTACCAATAGTAACAGAGTGTACAAGAATTGTTGCTTATCTTCTTTAAAAATTGAATAATGTTGACTTTGTTGCCCTCTATAGTAGTTTAGTCCTGCCCCAATACTCGCAAGGAGCAACATGCCCACTAAATAATAGAAGCAGTTTTGATGTAACATCAAGGACCAAGTCGATAAGCTTAAACAAGAACAGCCACCAAGTCCAAAAACCGTCAGCAATAACAAAACTCGAATTTGCTTTTTTACTCTTTCCATCATTCTTCCTCCCTTACTTGCTCTTATTATATGCTAGAAATCCTCACTATTGCTAGAATATTTCTCAACTGTCAGTTTTATACTCTAAAATGCAAAAAAGTTTGATGCAAGTAATCCTTACATCAAACTTTTTGCTATTTCCCCTCAAACCAAAGAGCAATTTCTCTCTTAGCTGACTCTTCTGAATCTGAATCATGGACAATATTTTGAATAGCTTGGTTTTCTCCAGCAGCTTTTGCAAAATCACCTCGAATAGTTCCTGGCAAAGCTTCTTCTGGACGAGTCGCCCCCATCATGGTCCGCCAAGTTTCAATTACTTTAGGACCAGAAATGATACCTACAAGAACCGATCCTGAAGTCATAAATTCACGAATCGGTGGGTAAAAACTCTGTCCAACTAAGTCCTGATAGTGCTGGTCAATCAACTCTTCTGAAACCTGTGAATGCAACTCCAATTTTTCGATTGTAAAACCACGTTGTTCGATGCGTTTCAACACTTCACCCACTAGTCCTCTTTTTACACCATCTGGTTTGATGATAAAAAATGTTTGTTCCATACTTGTCTCCTTTGTCAGCTTCTTTCTTTTATACTCTTCGAAAATCTCTTCAAACCACGTCAACTTCGCCTTGCCGTAGGTATGGTTACTGACTTCGTCAGTTCTATCCACAACCTCAAAACAGTGTTTTGAGCAACCTGCGGCTAGTTTTCTAGTTTGCTATTTGATTTTCATTGAGTATTATTTTACCACATTTTATGGAAAAATGGAGAAAGTTTTCAGAAAAGAGAAAGAGAACCCGAAGGCTCTCTCATTCTCTCTTATTCTACTGTTTCTTCCACAGTTTCAACGGCAGTATCCACAACTACTTCTGTTGTTTCTTCGTTTCCTTCTTCCTCTACTGGAGGATTAAGGTATTCTTCTTCGTTGATAGCTTGTGGTTCAAGGTTACGGTAACGGGCCATACCAGTACCAGCTGGGATGATCTTACCGATGATAACATTTTCTTTAAGTCCAAGGAGATGGTCTTTCTTACCACGGATAGCCGCATCTGTAAGGACACGAGTTGTTTCCTGGAAGGAAGCCGCTGACAAGAAACTATTTGTTTCAAGTGAGGCTTTGGTAATTCCCATAAGAACTGGGCGACCTGTCGCTGGAACTCCACCTGCAATAAGGACATCTTTGTTAGCATCTGTAAAGTCATTGATATCCATGAGGGTACCCATGAGAAGATCTGTGTCACCTGGATCCATGACACGAACTTTACGGATCATTTGACGAACCATTACCTCGATGTGTTTGTCACCGATTTCTACCCCTTGGCTACGGTAAACTTTTTGTACTTCACCGAGAAGGTAAGTTTCAACTGACAAGACATCACGAACTGCAAGGAGACGTTTTGGTTGGATAGAACCTTCTGTAAGAGCAGCACCACGCGCTACTTGGTCTCCAACTTCGACACGCATACGAGCTGTAAATGGTACGACGTATTCACCTTCGCCAGTTTCACCCTTAACAAAGACTTTCTTAGTACGAGTTGAGGCATCTTCTTCGATAGCAGTAACTTGTCCTTTAACCTCTGTGATAACCGCTTCCCCTTTAGGATTGCGGGCTTCAAAGATTTCTTGGACACGAGGAAGACCCTGAGTGATATCGGTATTTGAGGCAACCCCACCCGTGTGGAAGGTACGCATGGTAAACTGTGTACCAGGTTCCCCGATAGATTGGGCAGCGATAGTTCCGACTGCTTCACCAACTTCAACCGCATCACCAGTCGCCAAGTTGATACCATAACAGTGACGGCAGACACCATGACGAGTGTTACATGTAAATACAGAGCGGATAGTCACTTCTTCCACACCAGCATTGACAATTTCACGCGCCTTGTCTTCTGTAATCAACTCATTTGGACCGATAATCACTGCACCAGTTTCTGGATGTTTAACAGTTTTCTTAGTGTAACGACCATTGAGACGCTCTTCGAGAGACTCGATCATCTCTTTTCCTTCTGCGATAGAGCGGATCAAGAGACCACGGTCAGTTCCACAGTCGTCCTCACGGATGATAACATCTTGGGCAACGTCAACCAAACGACGAGTCAAGTAACCTGAGTCGGCTGTCTTAAGGGCCGTATCGGTCATACCTTTACGCGCACCGTGAGTTGAGAAGAACATTTCGAGTACTGACAAACCTTCGCGGAAGTTTGAAAGGATTGGCAATTCCATGATACGTCCGTTCGGAGCAGCCATCAGACCACGCATACCGGCAAGCTGTGAGAAGTTTGAGATGTTACCACGGGCTCCAGAGTCCATCATCATAACGATTGGGTTCTTAGGATCTTGGTTGGCAATCAAACGTTTCTCCAATTTTTCACGGGCAGCACGCCATTCAGCTGTAACAGCATTGTAGCGCTCGTCATCTGTGATCATACCACGACGGAATTGTTTTGTGATTTGTTCTACACGTTTGTGTGATTCTTCAATGATTTCAGCCTTGTCTTCAACAACTGGGATATCGGCAATACCCACTGTCAAACCTGCAAGAGTTGAGTGGTGGTAACCGAGGTTCTTCATACGGTCAAGTAGGGCAGAAGTTTCTGTCGTACGGAAACGTTTGAAGATTTCAGCGATGATATTTCCAAGGTTTTTCTTCTTGAATGGAGGATTAAGTTCAAGATTGCTGATTGCTTCCTTGATATCTCCACCAAGTGGCAAGAAGTATTTAGCTGGAACGCCTTCTGTCAAGTTGGCATTGTTTGGTTCTTGCAAGTATGGTAGACCCTCTGGCATGATGTCGTTGAAGAGGATTTTACCAACTGTTGTAAGCAAGACCTTGTGTTTTTGCTCTTCTGTCCAAGGCTTGTTGAGGCTATCTGTTGCGATACCAACACGTGAGTGAAGGTGAACATAACCATTACGGTAAGCCATAACTGCTTCGTCACGGTCTTTGAAGACCATTCCTTCACCTTCACGACCAGCTTCTTCCATGGTCAAGTAGTAGTTACCCAAAACCATGTCCTGAGATGGAGTAACAACTGGTTTACCATCTTTCGGGTTCAAGATATGCTCAGCAGCCAACATCAAGATACGAGCTTCTGCTTGGGCTTCTTCTGAAAGCGGTACGTGGATGGCCATTTGGTCCCCGTCAAAGTCGGCATTGTAGGCTTCACAGACAAGTGGGTGCAAGCGAAGGGCCTTACCATCAATCAAGACTGGCTCGAAGGCTTGGATACCCAAACGGTGAAGGGTCGGTGCGCGGTTAAGAAGTACTGGGTGTTCTTTGATCACTTCTTCAAGGATATCCCAGATACGCTCATCTCCGCGTTCCACCAAGCGTTTAGCTGCTTTGACGTTTTGCACGATATCACGCGCAACGATTTCACGCATCACAAATGGTTTAAAGAGCTCGATCGCCATTTCACGTGGCACACCACATTGGTACATCTTAAGAGTTGGACCAACGGCGATAACGGAACGTCCTGAGAAGTCAACACGTTTACCTAGCAAGTTTTGACGGAAGCGTCCTTGTTTACCTTTAAGCATATGGCTCAATGATTTCAATGGACGGCTACCTGGTCCTGTGATTGGACGACCACGACGACCATTGTCAATCAAAGCGTCAACCGCTTCTTGAAGCATACGCTTCTCATTTTGAA
>CAUTUU010000050.1:0-12011 GCA_963541545.1 uncultured bacterium
AGATAATTCTCAGGTAATTTAGCTATAAAATCTTCAATGTTAGAATAAGGTCTATGTTCAATAATCCAAAGCGCCAAATCCTTGCTGACTCCCTTAATCGATTTCAGACCTAGATAGATGGACTTGTTGGCAATTTTATCGTGATAGGGAATGGTATTGATGAACAACGGTGCTACTTCAAAGCCTGCTTCAAGTGCATCTGTTAGGTAATCACTGTTGGAAGAATTTAACATGACCTGATAAAAGATGGCTGGATAATGCGTTTTGAAATAGGCCAACTGGAAGGCCAAGGCTGAGTAAGCATAGGCGTGTGACCTGTTAAAACCATAACCAGCAAACTTCTCCATGACATCAAAGACCTGCTCTGCTTTTTCCGCCGTATGACCAGCTTCTAATGCCCCTTGAATAAAGGATTCCCTCATCTCATGCATGGCAGAGGCATCCTTTTTCCCCATAGCCCGACGCAAAATATCGGCTTTCCCAAGACTAAATCCAGCAAAACGCTGAGCAACCTGCATAACCTGCTCCTGATAGAGCATAATGCCGTAGGTTGGAGCCAAAATATCCTCCAGTACTGGATCCAGAACAGTCACTTCTTCCTGACCATGCTTTCTTGCCACAAAATTATTGATATAGTCACTAGCACCTGGTCGATTTAGGGAAGTAGTCGCTACGACATCTTCAAAACAGACTGGTTGCACACGCTTAAGCAGACGAATAGCACCAGGCTGCTCAAATTGAAAGATACCTTTTGTATTTCCAGAGGCAAATAAATCTAACGTTTCTTTGTCTTCCAAATCTATTTCTTCAATTTTCAAGTGAATATCTTCTGTTTCAGCAAGCAATTCTTGCATTTTCTGGACAAAGGTCAGATTTCGCAGTCCCAGAAAATCCATCTTTAAAAGTCCACTAGCTTCAACACCATGAGCATCATACTGAGTCAGTGGAATTTCATCACCATGCTTCAGAGGGATATAGTCCGTCAAATCTTGGTCACTAATCACAACACCAGCCGCATGGACAGAGGTTTGTCTTGGATAGCCCTCAATCTTACAGGCAATTTCAAAGGCTTTTTGATATTCTAACTTACTATTGATTTGCTGACGAAACTGGAGATTTCCCTCATAGGCTGACTTGAGATTGTCCCGAAAACTGATTTTCTTAGTAATTGCAGATAATTCATACTCTGGCACACCAAAACGTTTCAAGACATCTCGAAGAGCTTGCTTAGCCCCAAAGGTAGAAAAAGTAACGATTTGAGCCGCATGTTTACTACCATATTTATTGCCAACATATCTGATAAAATCTGGACGATAAATATCTGGAATATCAATATCAATATCAGGCATGGTATAGCGTTCACGATTGAGAAAGCGTTCAAAAATCAGGTTTTTCTCGACTGGGTCAATCCCTGTGATGTCCAAGGCATAAGAAACCAAGCTACCTACTGCAGAACCCCGTCCCATTCCCATATAATAGCCATTCGAACGTCCGAAACGCAGCAAATCCCAGACAACCAAGAAATAATCATCAAAGCCCATATCATGAATAACAGCCAATTCTTGGTCTAGACGGTCTTGATATTCTTTACCAGACAATCCCTTCTGAGCAAGCCCCAGTTCAGCACGTTCTCTCAACTCTTCTACGGCTGGTCTAGCTGGGTTAAATCGGGGCAGTTTCAGACTAGTATCCAAGTCGTAAGAAATATCTGAAATAAGCTTTTCTAAATTGTCCAAGGCTTGTGGAAAACGTTCTTGGAATAATTTCTCTAAAGAACTTGCTGATAAAAGAACATCTTGTCTTGAACGCAAGGGAACTTCTCTGAGCGGTAGATTTTCTTTAATCGCAGTTAAGACTTGCAGAACTTCTCTATCCCTGCTTTCAAAGGCATTGACCCGATAAAGGGGCAAAATAGGATGATGAAATTCGCTTGCCAGTGTTTCTGGATAAACCCCAATATAATAATCACGGCCTAGTTCTAATGACTCCAGTCCATCAAAATAAGGCACAATTACAGCAATATCCTCCAGGTACTGAGATAAAACTGACCAATTTTTCTCCCCCTGCATCTTGGCTGTTGAAAGTTTCATCAACTGCTGATAGCCCACACTAGATAGAGCTAAAAAGCGCATATTCACTTCCTGAGCATCCACAAATACAGTCATTTCAAGCCCTAGCAAAGGATGAATGCCGTATTTTTTTGTAACCTCTAGAAAGTCAAAAGCACCATAAAGATTATCAATATCCATCATAGCCAAATGTGTGTAGCCATAGTCTTTAGCTGCTCTCACATACTTGTCGATCGAAATGACGCTCTCCATAAAACTATAGACTGTTTTTGTATCTAGTTGTGCGATCAATTTACACTTCTCCTCTATTCTTCTCACTATATTATACCATTTTCCAAAATAGAAAGACAAAATCATTGACTCTTATCTATAGTTTATACTTTAAATACGGTGTTTAAAATGAAAAAAGTAAAAATATATTTAAAGTCTAAAATACTCCTGTAATGTTTTTTAAACTTTTTATCCCAAGAAGTGAATATATCTTTTAAAATAGAAAGATACATTCAATCAACTAAGTTGTTATAATAATTTGTTTTAAGCTATAGAATGGTACTTGTTTTTCATATAAATGATATTCATTATTATTGAATTAATTTCTTTCTCATTTAATGATTTCCTTTATCCTATTTTTTTGATATAATAACCTTAATTATTTTTTATTTTATAAGGAGGTTATATGCGCTTTAATCAATTCAGCTATTTATCACTTCCAAGAAATACTATTTTATATGAATTAAAAAAGTATGGATTTGATTTCCTATCTGAGATGGCAGATAAAAAGATGTTAAAGATTTTTTTAAGTCGTTTCTTTTTTACTTATCAAGACATCAATTATCCACTCTCCATCTTAGCAGTTGATAAAGAAACTGACTTACTGACTTTTTTTCAGTCGGATAAAGAGTTGACTGCAGATATTTTCTACACTGTAGCCTTTCAACTCTTAGGCTTTTCTTATTTGGTTGACTTCGAAGATAGCGAAGTTTTTCGTACAGAGACTGGTTTTCCCATTGTATATGGTGACTTGATTGAAAATCTCTATCAGTTGCTCAATACTCGCACCAAAAAGGGAAATACTCTTATCGACCAACTTGTTAGCGATGGTCTTATCCCTGAGGATAATGACTACCACTACTTTAACGGAAAGAGTTTGGCTACTTTTTCTAGTCATGATGTCATTCGAGAAGTGGTCTACGTTGAGTCTCGTGTCAATACTGACCAAAAAGGGCTACCAGACTTAGTCAAAGTCAGCATTATTCGCCCTCGTTATGATGGACAAATCCCTGCTATCATGACAGCCAGCCCTTACCATCAGGGAACCAATGACAAGGCCAGCGACAAGGCTCTCTACAAGATGGAGGGCGAGCTTGATGTTAAGCCTGCTCATAGGATTGAGCTAGATGAACCGCAACTAAATCTCGTCCAACCCCAAGGTCAAGCTGAGCTTGTGTCAGAAGCGGAGGAAAAGCTAACTCACATCAACGCTAGCTATAGTCTCAACGACTACTTCCTTCCACGAGGTTTTGCCAATCTCTACGTTTCAGGTGTTGGTACCAAAGACTCTACTGGTTTCATGACTAATGGGGACTACCAGCAAATTGAGGCTTATAAAAATGTTATCGATTGGCTCAATGGTCGTTGCCGTGCCTTTACTGACCATACACGCCAGCGTCAAGTCAAAGCTGACTGGTCAAATGGAAAAGTAGCTACAACAGGACTTTCCTATCTAGGTACCATGTCAAATGGTCTTGCGACTACAGGAGTCGATGGTTTAGAAGTCATCATTGCCGAGGCAGGCATTTCTTCATGGTACAATTACTATCGTGAAAACGGTCTGGTGACTAGCCCAGGTGGATATCCAGGGGAGGACTTTGACTCTCTTGCTGAACTAACCTACTCTCGTAATCTCTTGGCTGGCGACTTTATCCGTGCTAATAAAGCTCACCAAGCTGACTTGGAAAAAGTAAAAGAGCAACTGGATCGCAAGTTTGGTGACTACAATCAATTTTGGCATGACCGCAACTATCTGCTCAATGCTGACAAGGTAAAAGCTGAGGTTGTCTTTACACATGGTTCACAAGATTGGAATGTTAAACCACTTCATGTTTACCAGATGTTCCATGCCCTTCCTAATCATATCAACAAGCACTTCTTTTTCCATAATGGTGCCCATGTTTACATGAACAACTGGCAGTCTATTGACTTCCGTGAGTCCATGAATGCTTTGCTGACTCAGAGATTACTGAAACAGGAAACCGATTTCCAACTTCCTACTGTCATCTGGCAGGACAATACTGCTCCTCAGACTTGGTTATCACTTGATACCTTCGGTGAGCAAGAGAACTTTGAAACCTTCTCACTTGGTCAAGAAGAGCAAGTTATTCAAAACCAGTACTCCGATAAGGATTTTGAGCGCTATGGTAAGACTTACCAGACCTTCAATGCAGAGCTCTACCAAGGAAAAGCCAATCAGATTACTATTGACCTTCCTGTGACTAAGGATCTTCACTTGAACGGTCGTGCTCAGCTCAATCTACGTATCAAATCTAGTACAAACAAGGGCCTCTTATCAGCCCAACTGCTAGAACTTGGTCAAAAGAAATACCTACAACCTTATCCAGCTGTTTTAAGTGCTAGAACCATTGACAACGGTCGCTATCATATGCTGGAAAATCTCTGTGAACTGCCATTTAGACCAGATTCACAACGAGTCGTAACCAAGGGCTACCTCAATTTGCAAAATCGAAATAATTTGCTAATAGTTGAGAATATTAATGCAGATGAATGGATGGATATCCAGCTTGAATTGCAACCGACTATTTACAAGCTAAAAGATGGAGATACTCTTCGTTTAGTCCTCTATACAACTGACTTTGAAATCACCATTCGTGACAATACCGCTTACCACCTGACTGTCGATCTTGAACAGTCTACACTTATCCTACCTTGCCAAAAGGTATAGGCTATCAGATTTTCAATATTGAAATGTTCCAAGGAAGGCTTAATTACGTGACCATTTGCCTTCCTATAATCAATAAACCCCACTTGAATAGTCTAACTAAAATACTCTTCGAAAATCTCTTCAAACCACGTCAGCGTCGCCTTACCGTACTCAAGTACAGCTTACGGCTAGCTTCCTAGTTTGCTTTTTGATTTTCATTGAGTATAAACTACAACTTAGTATCAAATTCAGTCCAAAGAACAGATTATACTACCCCCGCTGCTGAACCTTGGACAAATGATACTAACACCCCTAACCAACATGTGTGACCCTCTATCATACACGCTACCACACCACATGTTGGACAATCTCTGTGAATTGCCGTTTAGCGTACATTCACAAGAAGCCGTGACAAAATGCTACCCTAATTAAATGATTCACTGTCATTAAAGAACATCAATGCAGATGAAGGGATAGATATCCAATTCATCTGCACCCAACGAGTGACAAGTTAAAAGAGGGAGATGCTCTCCATCTAGTTCTTTATACTACTGACTTTGAAATCATCATACGTGACAATACCGCTTACCACTCGACTGACGATTTCGATCAGTCCACGCTTTCTGTACTTTGTACAAGGAGTAAATTTTTATGAATAAATCTGAACACCGCCACCAACTCATACGAGCACTTGTAAGCAAAAACAAGATTCATACTCAAGCTGAGTTACAAGCTCTTCTTGCCGATAATGACATTCAAGTTACCCAGGCAACTCTTTCCCGTGACATCAAAACAATGAATCTCTCAAAAATACGTGAAGAAGATAATTCTTACTACGTATTAAATACTGGTTCCATCTCAAAATGGGAAAAACGATTGGAGACTTATATGGAGGATGCTCTTGTACTGATGCGTCCTGTTCAACATCAAGTACTTTTGAAAACTCTTCCTGGTCTGGCTCAATCATTTGGTTCTATTATTGATGCTTTGAGTTTTCCTGACGCTATCGCTACGCTCTGTGGAGACGATGTCTGTCTGGTCATCTGTGAAGATGCAGAGGCTGCACAAAGTTGTTTTGAAGAACTGAAAAAATTCGCCCCACCATTCTTTTTTGGTGAATAAAAAAACTCCGTGTCTAATGTTAAGGCACGGAATTTTTTATCTTCTTTACTGAGATGGATTTTCTCTTTTCGTTCGTGCCAATCTCAGGGCACGATTTGGATTGAGACGATTAAATAGTTCTTCCAATTTCTTTTCATTCCAAACGTCTGCGGCAGAAACAAAATTGCCATCCGCATCTCGGAAAGATATCGGTTTATCTCCCATGCTAGTCTCCTAGTCTACAAATTCAAACTCAAATTTACCAATGCGGACCAAATCCCCATCCTTAGCACCACGCGCACGAAGGGCTTCATCAACTCCCATACCACGAAGTTGGCGGGCAAATTTCATGACTGATTCGTCACGATCAAAGTTGGTCATATTAAAGAGTTTCATGAGTTTTTCACCAGAAAGCACCCATGTCGCATCGTCATCACGACTAATTTCAAATGCTTTTTCTTCCTCATCAAAGCCGTAGTATGCTTCTTCTTCCATATCTGACTCGTCGTAGAGCAAGAATTCTGGTGTCTTATCTAACAATTCAGCTGTAGCATCCAAGAGCGTTGCCAGACCTTGCTTGGTCAAACCAGAAATTGGGAAGATAGCTGGTAACTCTTCAAATTCATCATAGTTTTCAGCTAATTTTTTCTTAAATTCTGCAAGATTTTCCTGACTCTCAGGCATGTCCATTTTGTTGGCTACGATAATCTGTGGACGTTCCATAAGACGGAGGTTATAGGACTCCAGCTCTTTATTGATAGCTAGATAGTCCTCATAAGGATCACGGCCTTCACTAGCTGACATATCAATAATGTGAAGAATGACACGTGTACGCTCGATGTGACGGAGGAACTGGGTTCCCAAACCAACACCTTGACTGGCACCTTCAATCAAACCTGGTAAATCGGCTACTGCAAAAGATTCACCTGATTGGGTGCGAACCATACCTAGATTTGGCACAATAGTGGTAAAGTGGTAAGCACCAATTTTTGGTTTAGCAGAGGTGATAACACTTAGAAGTGTTGATTTTCCTACAGATGGGAATCCTACTAAACCAACATCCGCAAGGATTTTAAGTTCTAACTGTAACTCACGTTCCTGACCTGGCTCTCCATTTTCAGAGATTTCAGGTGCAGGATTTTTTGGTGTCGCAAAGCGGATATTTCCACGACCACCACGACCACCGTGGGCAACGATAAATTCTTGACCGTGTTCAATCAAATCTGTCAAGACCTTGCCTGTCTCAGCATCACGAACAGTCGTACCTTGTGGCACACGAACTCTAAGGTCCTCGGCACCACGACCATGCATCCCTTTGGTCATTCCTTTTTCACCAGAATCAGCCTTAAAATGGCGATTGTAGCGGAAATCCATGAGGGTACGTAGACCTTCGTCTACAACGAAGACCACATTGCCTCCACGACCACCATCACCGCCCCAAGGACCGCCATTAGGGACATATTTTTCACGGCGAAAGGCAACCATACCATCGCCACCATTACCAGCCTTGACCTTAATCTTGGCTGTATCTAAAAACATACTCATTATTTCTTCTCACTTTAAAAAAGGGCTGGGAAATCCCAGTCACAAAATTTTCTTGAATCTATTTTATAGATTGCTGAGGGCACCAATTGCAGTTGCAAAAATACCCAAAATACTTGCTAAAAGCATAATAACTACGATAATTAAAGTTAATTTCTCAAATAAGGTTTTTTTACGATTTCCATTATCTCCAAATGCCATTTTTCTCTCCTTCGTTACATTCTATTTTCTATTATCTTAGCATGAATTGAGCTAGTTTTCAATAGTCAGTTGCTACAGGTGCGATCATCCATAAAATAATATAAGCTACAATTCCAGCTCCGTAACAGCAAGCAAGGACACCCCAAATGACTCGAACGATAGTTGGATCCATATCTAGATAATGGGCGACTCCGGCACAAACACCCGCAATCTTTTTGTCACGACCGCTTCTCATTAACTGTTTTTTCATAGCTGTTCCTCTTTCTATTCTTCATGGTCTTTCCAATAATCTCTTATGCTAATTAATTGAGTTTTTGATGCCTTCAGCATGCGTCTAGAGCCTTTTACCGGTACAGCGACCACCTTTTGCGGAAGATACAAAACTGTCTTAAAAATACGCTGACTGACCGTATCATCTTTAGCCAAATCTTTCTGGAAATTATTTGAAATAATGGCATCTAGATAAAACTCATGCACCCGTTTTCCAAAGTTCTCAGCTGAAATCTCGTACAATTTCTCTGATAAGGTATGCTCATTCATGTCTGGCGTTGCAATCAGGGCTTCTAAAATGGCTCCAGCCAAATCATGCTCACCGTAATACAAGGTTCCAAACATCTTATCACTGATAAGATTGTCCAGATAAGGATTTCCATGTGCAATGACAGGCGTCCCACTAGCTAAGCTTTCCAAGTAGGTCAAACCTTGGGTTTCACTTGTCGATGCTGAGATGAAGAAATCTGACGCCTTATAGTAAAGAGCTGTCTCACTGGGAGCAATCATACCTGTAAAGATGACGGAGTCTTGAATCTCTAGTTTCTTGGCTTGCTCTTTGAGGTCATCCAGATAAGGACCGTCCCCAGCTACCACCAGTTTAACCTTGTCTTCCTCTTTCAGAACATCAGCAAAGGCTGCTAATACTGCTTGAATATTTTTTTCATAGGAAATTCTGGAAAGACTCAGCAACATCTGTTCATCATCTTGAATCCCTAGTTTACTACGTAATTCTTTTAGATTTTCTTGCTTGATTTCTGGACGCTCAAACTTGGCTAATTCAATCCCAGTAGGAATGACCCGTTTTTCAACCTTGACCTTATAGTCAGATAGCAAATCACGGACAATCTCACTCGGGCAAATAACCCCATCCACATCATGCAAGAAACCTCTAACCAGATACTTGACCATACTAGGACGAATCAGCATCCCTTTGGCAATATAATGCACATAGTCTTCATACTGGGTATGATAGGTATGAATGACTGGAATTTTCAATTCACGCGCAATCCAAATCCCCAACAGACCAAGAGAAAATTCTGTCTGAGTATGAATGATATCTAGCTGATACTGTTTGGCAATTTCAAGAGCCTTACTGAATCCTCGATAGGCAAAGCGGCGATCCTTAAAAGCAAAAAAAGGAACACTTGGAATACGGATAATTTGCCAATCTTCATAACGATTGACATCCTTATCCGTCGTCGTAAAGATAAAAACAACATGCCCCTGCTTTTCAAGTTCTGTTTTCAGGGTTCGAATACTGGTCGCAACACCAGAAACCTGAGGAAAATAGGTATCTGTAAATAAACCAATTCGCATAGATTACCTCACTTTTTACTTTCTCCCTAAAGCGGCTTGTTTATCATAAAAGTCCAACCAGATTTGTAATAGATGCTCTTCTGAATACTCTCTAGAAATATTCTTAGCTTTTTCTTTAAGATCGTTTAAGGCAGCAGGATTTGCTTGATATTCCAGAATAGCTTCTTTCATTTCTTCTCTATCTGCTGTCGCCCGATAATTCCCCTCCAAAATCACCTTATAGAGATCCAAATCACGCAACATAATAGGCGCTTCACAACTCGCAGCCTCTAAAATGGTCATAGGAAAGAGCTCATTATAACTAGGCAGCAAGAAAAGGTCCGCTAGGGCATACAATTCGCGCATTCGCTCTGGCGACACGATACCTGGAAAAATCAAATTTTCTGGAGGATTATCCATCATTTTCTTATAGCGTTCATAACCATCTGTCATACCACCAAAAGAGAAACCACCTGCCCAGATAAAGGTAATTTGCGGCAATTCCTCAGCCAGACGGATAAAATCGTCAATCCCTTTGCGTTTCTGAACTTGACCAGCACCTACTACGATAAACTGATTGTCACTAAGACCTAGCTCTGTACGCAGTCTCGCTACCTCTTCCTCTGGAAGAGGATGCCATTTTTCCTTGTTGACAAAGTTAGGAATATAAGTCACTTTTTCACGTGGAATACCAGCTGCCACCAAATCCTCGATAAACATAGGATTGACCACCACCAAGTGCTCCATCCGGTTGTAAAAAGAAAATACATAGCGTTTCACAATTCCCTTTAAGAAAAATGGAATTTTCAAACTCCCCTCAAGTGTATCAGGCAAGAAATGTACATAGCCAATTTTCCTCCCTGAGCGTTTTTTTTGGAAGGTTGATAAATAATAGGGGAAATCAATTGTATGAAAGTGAGTCACATCTGCCTCGATTGGAAGATTTTCTGTAACAATCAATTGGTTCTTGGCATCACGGTGAAGAAGACGAACTAATTCACGGTAAGCACCTGAAACTCCTTGTCCTGCTACTTTCTCACTTGAACTCAACATATTGATGCGTAATTTCTTTTTTTCCATAACTACTATTATATCATTTTCTTTGAATAAAATCAGCAAAAGAAAGGAGAGACTGGAGGAAAAGAGGGTGAAATTTCCTCGCTCTTCCAATAATCTCTCACATGCTTTTATATGTTTACTTAATGCCTAGGGCAATGCGGGCATAGCGACTCATTTTTTCAACAGTCCAGGCTGGATACCAGACTAATTTAACCTCAGTATCCGTCACTTCTGGAACCTCTGTCATGGCATCATAAATCTGGTCTGTCAAAAGGTCTGCCAGGGGACAACCCATGGTTGTCAAAGTCATATCAATCTCTGTTTGTCCTGTGTCGCCGTCAAAACGAATCTCGTAAATCAAACCAAGATTGACAATATCGATTCCCAACTCAGGGTCGATGACTTCTTCCAAGGCTGATAAAATTCGTGTTTTGATGTTTTCAATTTGCTCTTCTGTATAAGCCATATTCATCCTCACTCTTAGTCTTCAATAAAATCACGAAGCGGTTTGCTGCGACTTGGTTGACGTAGTTTTCTCAAAGCCTTGGCTTCAATCTGACGGATACGCTCGCGAGTCACGTTAAAGACTTTACCCACATCTTCAAGGGTACGCATTTTCCCATCATCTAGTCCAAAACGTAGACGTAGAACATTTTCTTCACGGTCTGTAAGAGTATCCAAGACCTCATCCAACTGCTCACGCAAGACGATACGAGTTGTATAGTCCACTGGATTTTCAATCACTTCGTCTTCGATAAAGTCCCCAAGGTGGCTATCATCCTCTTCACCGATTGGTGTTTCAAGAGATACTGGTTCTTGGGCAATCTTCAAGATTTCACGAACCTTATCAGGTGTCATATCCATTCGTTCAGCAATCTGTTCTGGTGTCGGATCTTGTCCCAATTCTTGAAGGAGATTCCGCTGTTCACGAACCAATTTATTGATAGTTTCAACCATGTGAACTGGGATACGGATGGTACGAGCTTGATCAGCGATGGCACGAGTGATAGCCTGACGAATCCACCAAGTTGCGTAAGTTGAGAACTTGAATCCTTTAGAATAATCAAACTTGTCAACAGCCTTCATCAAGCCCATATTTCCTTCTTGAATCAAGTCAAGGAACTGCATACCACGACCGACATAGCGTTTGGCTATAGAAACAACCAAACGAAGGTTGGCTTCCGCAAGACGTTGTTTGGCTTCGATATCGCCAGCTTCCACTGCTAGTGCTAATTCTTTTTCCTCTTCATTGGTCAAGAGAGGAACGACCCCGATTTCTTTCAAGTACATACGGACAGGGTCATTAACCTTAGCCGAAGTTGAACCAATCAAGTCCTCATCGCTGAGTTCTGGTTCTTCTTCAGCACTAAGAACACGCGCACTCGGATTTCCTTCGTTATCTGTGATAGAAATCCCTGCATCCTGAATTCGTTGCAAGAGATCTTCAATCCCATCAGCGTCCAAGGTAAAAGGAACGACAAGACTAGCATTGATTTCATCATCTGTTGCTGTCCCTTTTTGCTTATGATTAC
>CAUTUU010000051.1:0-11314 GCA_963541545.1 uncultured bacterium
CAGATTAACTTCCACTTGGATTAGTGGTGGAAGTTAGTTTGGGAATTTACCTCTTTAAGAAATATGTCAAATATGCTTGACATCTATTTCATAGAAGAATATAATATAGTCAAATATATGCGACATAAATCAGAAAGGAGAACAGATGAATCGTGTGAAAGAATTTCGCAAGGAACTAGGCATTTCCCAGCTCGAACTCGCCAAGGATATCGGTGTCTCGAGACAAACCATCAATATGATTGAAAACGACAAGTACAATCCAACCCTGGAACTCTGTCTCAATCTCGCCCGTAGCCTCCAAACTGACCTCAATAGTCTCTTTTGGGAGGATAATTTTTAAAAAAGGAGCCAACTCATGAAAAAAGAAACCTTCACTGAAAAACTTATCAAACGCACATACGGTATTTCTGGTCCCCTTGACGAATACAAACGGCGTGAGGCCGATCGTATCGGTAACCAAGTCTTTATCATCCTCTTTTATCTGATGATTTTCGGAAATCTTATTCCACTCCTTCTGGCCTATAAATACCCTCAAGAAGTGGCTCTAATCTATCCTCCTCTGATTTTAGTGATTGCCCTCATCGCTGCTGGCTATGTCACCTACCAAATGAAAAAAACAGGGATTACAGCTATTGATCCAGACATGCTGAGCGAGAAAGAAAGTAAGCAACTATACTACCCAGGTCTTAAAGCAGGTTTGTTCTTTGGTCTATGGATGTTTTTTATAACTCCTCTTCTCAGTATACTCATAGGTGAAGGTCAGGACTATCTTCAGTCTCTTCTCGCTTTTAAAAATATTTTTTCAAGTATCCTCCAGTCTATCTTCTTCGGAGTGGTTATACAGATTATCATCTCCCATCGCATTGCAAAAGCTAAGGAAGATCAGGATAATGATTAGGAGGTCCCCTATGAAATCACTAGTAACTTTACTTACCTATCATCTTTTGTTCAGTTCTCTGCTCATCTTCATCATCATTTCAGGGAACTTGCCAATCGAAGAGATATTCCTCGGGCTAGTCTTTATTCCAGCACTTAACAAAGGATTGATTTATCTAAAGATTGACTCCCTAAAAACGCGTATACTCAACTTAGCACTATACTTTATAATTCTATCTTTTCCACAACTGATGCTTATCTCAAGCGATTGGAAATATTATTTACTGCTGACTATCGCTAGCCTTTCTTCTATTACTTATCTTTATTATCTCTATCAATTCGTAAAAGAAAAATCAGTAAAACCGCTCATTTAGGAGGTTACTATCATGAAAAAAGAAGACTTAACCACTCGCCTACTACGAAATCTCTTTCATATCCAAGGTCCTTTTGATGAATGCCGACAAGAGATTATCTACAAGGCTTGCGCCCGTTCCATGGTCCAAATCGTTTATTCTTCCTTCTTTCTCTTCTTGTTTTATCTGTTATTTGGACGCTTCATAGAGGTGGTTCGCTATGCCATGCCCTACGTTTACTCTGGACTCATTTTTTTCATTACCTTAAAAACCCAGAGATCCGTCAAAGAACTCCATCTGGAAAAAGATGATAAGTCAGAAATCATCCTTAAAACCTACAGCAAGAGCCAAATCAAATTCCGAAGCTGGGTTGTGTTTATTGGCCTTCAGATTGGCCTCTTTACCCTACTCATCTTTCATAAAGTCTTCGTTCAGCAGATGTCCCTTCCAGATTTTGTGAAGTTACTCCTGCAATTCGATAAAAGTGTTCCTTTACTGATGTATGGCCTGATTATCGGTAGCATTTTTGGAACCCTGACCTACGGATTTCTATCCTTACAGGAGGAAAAAACTCCTAAACATACCAAACAGAAAGAGAAAAGTAATCAATGACCTCACTATACGATTTTTCAGTCTTGAACCAAGATAATCAAGAAACTCCCTTAGATGCCTATCGTGGTAAGGTTCTCTTAATTGTCAATACTGCTACTGGATGTAGTTTAACGCCCCAGTACCAAGGCCTTCAAGAACTCTATGACCGCTATCAAGAACAAGGTTTTGAGATTTTAGACTTCCCTTGCAATCAGTTTATGGGACAAGCACAAGGTAGCGCAGAGGAAATCAACGCCTTCTGTAGCCTACACTATCAAACCACTTTCCCACGTTTTGCCAAGGTCAAAGTCAACGGTAAGGAGACAGATCCCCTCTATGTTTGGTTGAAAGACCAGAAATCTGGCCCACTAGGAAAACGAATCGAATGGAATTTCGCTAAGTTTCTCATCGGTCGAGATGGACAGGTATTTGAACGATTCTCTTCAAAAACAGACCCAAAACAAATTGAAGAGGCCATACGAAAATTACTCTGATTTTTTGAATACATCCTTTCATTTAGTTTAATTTTTGAAAGGATGTATTTTTTCTTTAAAAAGCAAATGAATTTCTTTAAGTTAGATTGATTTTCTTACATTTCTCTATTGCATTTCTTGGAATAATTTAGTATATTTGTTATATTAAGGTTTTTGGGTCATTTTAAAGATTAAGATGGCAATTTAAATTTTTTTATCTTAAGATGAAAGCGCTTAAATAGGAGGAAGGTTATACTCAAACTATTGCACAAATTAACTATCATTAAAGAAAATCGTTTCCAAGTCATACTTGGGCTCAGACAGTAGCTGACTGTCTTTATTCAAACTAGGAGTACATTATGAATCGATACCTTTTTGAAAAAGGGCAAACTTTTAGCATCAGAAAATTAACCGTTGGAGTTGCTTCGGTTATGGTTGGACTCGCTTTTTTTGCATCTGGAACAGCACTAGCTGACGAAGCAAAAATTGAAGCTACAAGTTCTCAACCAAACGTAGAAAAATTGGCTGAGGCTGAAAAAACTAAACCAGAAATCAAAAATGAAAGTCCTGTAATCTCTACACCTCAAAAATCAGAGCAAGCAGAGAAAACTGTTAAACCAGCAGAAGAAAAATATGTAGCAGATACTAAGACTACTGACTTACTTCCTGAAGAAATCCACGATCAAGCTTATCCTGATACGCCCGTGAAAAACATAGATACTTCAGCGATCGTAGACAAGAAGGATAGCCCTAAAGTTGAGACAGAAAGCATTCTAAAAAACAAGGAAGAACTTCCAAAAGAAGCTGAAAATGGTAATCGCGCGATCATCAACGGTGGTCTAGATTTGAAGCACGTCCCTTATGAAGGACAACCTGCTACCGCTGCTAGTATGATTTACACTATTTACAATGGTGGTTCCCAACGCTATATCGTGTCTGGTTCTGGTATTTTTGTAGCACCAAATGTCATCTTGACTGTCGCTCACAACTTTTTAGAATCAGACCGTGATACAAAAGAAGGACATATTCGAGGTGGAGATTCTGCTAAGTTTTACTATAACCTCGGTTCTAATTCTGCTGTTCGCAATTCTCAACCTGTAACGGGTAATACTACTCTCTTCAAAGAAGAAGATATTCATTTTTGGAACAAGAAAGAATTTGGAAAAGGATATCAAAATGACTTGGCTGCTGTTGTAGCACCTGTTCCTCTTCAAATCGCTAGTCCAAATAAAGCTGCTACCTTTGTTCCCTTGGCAGAAAACAAAACCTATCAACCAGGAGATCCTGTTAGCACCATTGGATATCCAACTGATTCAAGCTCACCTGAGCTCAAAAAACCAATTGTAGCTGGTCAACTTTACAAGGCTGATGGTGTCGTGAAATCTGTTGATAATTATGATGATAAAGGCTCAAAAGGCATCACCTATCATATGACTTCTGTTTCAGGCCTTTCAGGCGCTGGTATTATCAACGGTGATGGTAAAGTAGTCGGTGTTCACCAACACGGCACAATTGAAAACGGCATCCCTGACAAAGACCGTTTCGGTGGTGGGATTGTCCTCTCACCTGAGCAAGTCAAATGGGTAAAAGATATTATCGCAAAATATGGTGTCAAAGGTTGGTACCAAGGTGATAACGGAAAACGATATTACTTTACTCCTGAAGGAGAAATGTTCCGAAATAAAACGGCTGTTATTGGAGAAAATCAATATTCTTTCGATGAAAACGGTGTTGCGACACTCATTAAAGGGATCGATTACGGACGTGTAGTGGTTCAACACGTAGATGAAACTGGTAATCCAATCAAGACTGATGATACTTTCGTTGAAAAGACTGAAGTCGGAACAGCTTTTGACTATGACTTCAAAAAAGAAATCGCTAAGACCGACTTCTATACAAAAAATCAAGAGAAATACCAGATTGTCTCCATTGATGGTGTCGAAATCAATAAACAACTCAAAGATGAGTGGACTTACAAGGTCGTCAGCAAAACAGCTCCAGGAACACGGGTCATCAAGGTAATTTATAAAGTGAATAAAGGTTCATTTGCCATTCATTATCGTTTGAAAGACTCAGTGCAAGAATTAGCAGATGTTGCTACTGATAATAACGATGGAAAAGAATACGAGGTTTCCTTTGTAAACACTTTTGAATCCAAAGAAATCGCAGGCTACCGCGCAATCACTCCACGCTTAGAAGCCAGCATCCAGCACAAGGGTGTGAATGATGTCGTCTTTGAATACGAAAAAATCTCTGATAGCTCTAATCCGACTTCAAATGTTTTACCTGCTGCTCATCCAGAAGATAAAGAAACAGAAATCGGAAATCACGGCCCGCTTCCAAGCAAGGCTCAACTTGATTATCACAAGGAAGAATTAGCTGCCTTCATCCACTATGGTATGAATACTTATACTAATTCTGAATGGGGACATGGAAATGAAGATCCTAAAAACTTCAATCCAACTAACTTAGATACAGATCAATGGATCCGTACTCTAAAGGAAACCGGTTTTAAACGAACTATTATGGTTGTCAAACACCACGATGGTTTCGTTATTTACCCATCTAAATATACAAATCATACCGTAGCTGCAAGCCCATGGAAAGATGGAAAAGGTGACCTTCTAGAAGAAATCTCTAAATCGGCTACCAAATACGATATGAACATGGGTGTTTACCTATCACCATGGGATGTTAATAACCCTAAATATAAGGTAGCTACTCAAAAAGAATACAACGAATACTACCTCAATCAACTAAAAGAAATCCTTGGTAATCCAAAATACGGTAATAAGGGTAAATTTATCGAAGTCTGGATGGATGGAGCTCGCGGTAGCGGTGCCCAAAAAGTAACCTACACTTTTGATGAGTGGTTCAAATACATCAAGGAAGCTGAAGGAGATATCGCTATCTTCTCTGCCGAACCAACAAGTGTCCGTTGGATTGGAAATGAGCGTGGTATCGCCGGTGACCCTGTATGGCATAAGGTCAAGAAAGCAAACATCACAGAAAATGTTAAGAACGAATACCTTAGCCATGGTGACCCTGACGGAGATATGTACTCTGTAGGAGAAGCAGATGTTTCCATCCGCTCTGGCTGGTTCTACCACGATAACCAGCAACCAAAATCCCTCAAAGAATTGATGGATATCTACTTCAAGTCTGTTGGTCGTGGAACGCCACTTCTTCTCAACATTCCACCAAACAAAGAAGGTAAATTCGCAGATGCTGACGTGGCTCGCTTGAAAGAGTTCAAGGCAACCCTTGATCAAATGTATGCGACTGACTTTGCCAAAGGTGCGACTGTTACGGCAAGTTCTACTCGTCAGAATCATCTCTACAAGGCCAGCCACCTTACAGACGGGAAAGACGATACTAGTTGGGCGCTTTCAAATGATGCTACAACTGGTAGCTTCACAGTTGATTTAGGACAAAAGAGACGTTTTGACGTTGTAGAGCTCAAGGAAGATATTGCCAAAGGACAACGTATTTCTGGATTCAAGATTGAAGTCGAAATCAACGGACGCTGGGTTCCATATGGTGAAGGTTCAACCGTAGGCTATCGTCGTTTGATTCAGGGCCAACCTATAGAAGCACAAAAAATCCGAGTTACGATCACTGGCTCACAAGCTACACCAATCCTAACTAACTTCTCAGTCTATAAAACTCCAAGCACTATCGAAAAGAATGATGGATATCCTCTTGGACTAGAATACCACTCAAATACAACGGCTGACAAGGAAGGTACAACTTGGTACAATGAATCAGAAGGTATCCGCGGCACTTCTATGTGGACCAACAAGAAAGACGCCAAAGTCACCTATCGTTTCACAGGAACCAAGGCTTACATCGTATCAACAGTAGATCCAAGCCATGGTGAAATGTCTGTATTCGTGGATGGTCAAAAAGTCGCAGATGTACAAACCAAGAACAGTAGCCGTAAACGTAGCCAAAAAGTTTACGAAACTGGTGATTTAGCGCCTGGAGAACACACTATTACTCTCGTTAACAAAACAGGTGAACCAATCGCTACAGAAGGAATCTACACTCTAAATAATAACAGTAAGGGTATGTTTGAGCTTGAAGCAACTTCTTACGATGTAGAAAAAGGAAAACCTGTTACTGTTACCATTAAACGTGTTGGTGGAAGCAAAGGAGCTGCTACCGTTCGCTTCATTACAGAACCTGGAACAGGTGTTCACGGTAAGGTTTACCAAGATACAACCAAAGATGTGACCTTTGCAGATGGTGAAACAGAGAAAACTGTTACCATTCCAACTATCGACTTCACCGAACAAGCTGACTCAATCTTTGACTTCAAAGCCAAACTCACTTCTGCGTCTGATGGTGCCCTACTCGGTTTTGCTACCGACGCAACTATTCGAGTAATGAAAGCTGATTTATTGAAGAAAGATCAGACAAATTATGACGATCAGGCTAGCCAATTAGATTACAGTCCTGGATGGAGACACGAAACCAACTCTTCTGGCAAATACCAAAACACTGAATCCTGGGTATCATTTAGACATCTGACAGAGGATCAGAAGAAGAAGACAACTGTGACTACTTATTTCTATGGTACAGGATTAGAAATCAAAGGATTTGTTGACCCAGGTCATGGTGTCTATAAAGTATTCCTTGACGGTAAGGAAGTCACCTATCAAGATGGAATGGGAAATGCATCCACTATTGATGGCAAGAAATACTTTAGCGGTTATGCCGCTAGCCGTCAAGGTGACCAGACTCTAGTCAATCTAAAAGGACTTGATGAAAACTTGCACGCAGTAACACTCCAACTAGACCCTGAAAAAAATGATTTGACCAAAAATATTGGTATGCAAGTGGATCAATTCATTATAAAAGGCGACGGAAGCGAGCTATACAGCAAAGCAGAAATCCTTCAATCTATCTCTAAATGGAAGGAAGACTTGTCTAATTTTGATCCTGCTGGATTGAAAGATACTGCAACTGCACGCCAAGCATTTAAGTCTAATCTTGATAAACTCACTACACAATTAAGTTCTGATACTGTAAATGTACAAGATGTGATGTCAACAGTCACTGCTTTGCAAGATATTCTTAGCAAAGATGAAAATTACCAAAAATCTGGAGACGAAGCAGACCCAGAACAACCAGTTGAACCGAAACAACCTGAACAGCCTGAAATCAATTACGATAAGGCTATGGCTAGTTTGACTGAAGCTATTGAGAAAAAAGTGACTGAACTCGGTACTAACAACGAGGCTAAGAAAAAATTAGTTGAAATTACTGATAAAGCAATCGCAGCTATCCAAGATGCTAAAACTCAAGAAGACGTCAACAAAGCCCTCAATAAGGCTCTTGAACAAATCAAGCAACTGCAACCTAGCCAACCTGAAAAACCAATTACTTCTTCAAGTCCTGAAGAAGGGGTTAGAGAGCTTGTCTTCCAACTCCCAAGTTTGGATATTGTCAAGAAGGCAGTACCATTCAAGACTATCCGTCACGAAAATCCAAACTTAGATAAAGGAAAAGAGAAAGTTCTAGCAGAAGGTAAAGACGGCCTGCTAATTGAGTATGTCGAAGTAGATGGTAGCAATCGTAAGGTAGTTCAAACTGAATCAACTCCAGCTCTAGACCGAGTGATTGAAGTTGGAACTAAACAAAGTTCTGTAGGAACAGATACTCCACCAGTTGTGACTCTTCCTGAGCACCTTCTACCAAAAGAACCTGAAAAACCAATTACTTCTTCAAGTCCTGAGGAAGGGGTTAAAGAGCTTGTCTTCCAGCTCCCAAGCTTGGATATTGTCAAGAAAGCAGTACCATTCAAGACTATCCGTCACGAAAATCCAAACTTAGATAAAGGAAAAGAGAAAGTTCTAGCAGAAGGTAAAGACGGCCTGCTAATTGAGTATGTCGAAGTAGATGGTAGCAATCGCAAGGTAGTTCAAACCAAATCAACTCCAGCTCTAGATCGAGTAATTGAGGTTGGAACTAAACAAAGTTCTGTAGGAACAGAGGCGCCACCAGTTGTGACTCTCCCTGAGTATGTTCTACCTAGAGAAACTGAAAAACCAGCTCCGGCAGTTGTAACAGAAGATTCACCAAGAAAAGATGAAAAAGCACCTGTTGCAACCACAGTTAAACAAGATAAGGAAAAACAACTCCCAGAAACTGGAGAGCAAGAAGCAAATGCCTTCTTATTCTTGGCTGCTATTACTTCAGTATTGTCTCTACTCATCTTCCAAAAGAATTTCAAAGACTAATTAAAATCTTTGCTTAATTCTTTTCAATGATTCTAGTTCCCCCAAAGAGAAGACCAGCCGGTCTTCTCTTTTTCTATATATAAATCAAAAAACTTCCATAAATTTATATGGATATCTTAGTATATATAAAACAGAATGATTATTGAACTTTTTGTTTTCGGAGCTTATGTAATTTAAAAATATGAACCACTGTATCATAAAGATGATGTACAGTTTCTTCGTGCCTAGACAATTTCTTTTTCTATCCTGAAGATATTTAAATAATTCTAGATATTATTCTTAATAAGTTGAAAATAATTAAACAAATTAAATACTATTTCTAAATATTTGAAAATAATTGCTATTTGTATTATACTATCTTTGAGGTAACTATTATGAACTATATTAAAAGACCACATTATTTAGACTTTTTAAAAAGACATCGTGACCGCCAAATCATTAAGGTTGTGAGTGGAGTTAGACGAGCTGGTAAATCTGTTCTCTTTCAACTCTATAAAGAGGAGTTACTAGCAACTGGGGTAGACGAAGATCAGATTATCTCCATCAATTTTGAGGATCTAAGTTATTATGAACTGCGACATTTTCAAACATTATATGCTTATATAAAAGAGCGGTTAGTTGAGGAGAAAACATACTATATCTTTTTAGATGAAATTCAACATGTTGAAAAATTTGAACTGGTAGCAGATAGTCTATTCATCTTGCCAAATGTTGACCTCTATTTGACTGGATCAAACGCCTACTTTATGAGCAGCCAATTAGCTACAAACTTGACTGGTCGGTATGTTGAGATAGAGGTTCTTCCTTTGTCATTTGAAGAATACCTGTCAGGTCAATCTCTCACAGAGAATCTGAATACAACAGAAATTTTTAACAATTATCTCTTTAGTGCTTTCCCTTACTTATTGCAAACATCATCTTACGCTGAAAAAATTGACTATCTCAGAGGAATCTATAACTCAATACTGTTAAATGATATTGTCACTAGATTGGGAAATCCAAATCCTACTATTATTGAGCGCATTGTCCGAACCCTTCTCAGTAGTACAGGTAGTTTAATATCAACAAATAAGATTCGCAATACCCTTGTCAGCCAAAATGTTTCAATATCCCACAATACTTTGGAAAATTATTTGACGACTTTGACAGATAGTTTGCTTTTTTATTCCGTTCCACGTTTTGATGTAAAAGGCAGAGCATTATTACAACGCTTAGAAAAATATTATCCCGTTGATTTAGGTTTACGACATCTTTTATTACCAGACCACAAAGAAGACATTGGGCATATCTTGGAAAATATTGTGTATTTGGAATTGAGACGTAGATATTCACAAGTATATGTTGGTAATTTAGATAAATATGAAGTTGATTTTGTTGTTGTAACTGATCTTGGTCACTACGCTTATTATCAAGTCAGTGAAACAACACTTGCTCCAGAAACACTAGACAGAGAACTTAGACCACTAGAAGCCATTAAAGATCAATTCCCCAAGTATCTATTAACAATGGATACGATTCAGCCAACAGCCAATTACAATGGTATTGAGAAGAAAAATATCATAGATTGGTTACTAGAACAGTAGATAATCATAAATCATACAGCTAACTAGATTTGTAACAGTCTGTTATCAATGATTCTACCCAAATCCTAACAAGATATAAGGAATTTAGAACACTGACACTTGAAGGATAAAATGGAATCTATAACTTCTGAAAACAATATTATTACTCAAGATGATGAACCTCTATAGAATTAATGAAGCTAGGAATTAAACGGAACTATAAAGAAAAAAAGACTGAGTAATCAGGCCTTAAAATCCTAAACACGCATAGTATCAAGTGTTGAAGAAACTTGATATTATGCGTTTTATTATGGAAATATTCCTTCATTTTCTACTGAAATAGGGTTTGTGCTAGCTTATTTTCTCTATAAAACAATAAGGTGAAAATAAGGTAAACTTTGAGGTGAACTTTTTCAAAAAACATAAAAAAAGCACCCATGAGGTAAACTCTTGAGTGCTTTGAAACGTTGATATAATCGTATTGATTAACGTTTTGAGGCAACTGACTTTGTCAGATTGCAGCCACATTTGTAAGCGACTAAAGTCGCAACAACTGTGTCAATTGCACCAATTTAGTAAGAAAGTGGAAAAAAGAACACCCCGAAAGGTGCTCTGTATAAGTATAGTAATTCTTTCGAATTAACGTTTACTAAATTGTGATGCTTTACGAGCTTTCTTAAGACCTGGTTTTTTCTACATTATGATATTTATGGTAAATTATCACTAAAATCAAGTAATTTTAAGAGATAAATCCTCAATATTTACATATATAATCCTTTTGAAAATCGAGAGGTTATCAAAGGGTTATCACATTTTAGTTTTCGGAGCTTATGTAGTTGAGAAATACGAAATACTGTATCATAAAGATGATGTACAGTTTAGCAACAAATATACAGTTTCTTCGTGCCTGGACAATTTCTTTTTCTATCCTGAAGATATTTAAACAGTTCTATATATTATTTCTTGTGAGTAATTTTCATCAAAAAATTTCATAGAGTAGCTCCCTAGAATCATGGAAAAGTAGTAAAAATAGTTGTTATCCTAGTTGATTAAAAAAATCCCTGATTTCCTCATCTTTTATAAAATAATATATAATTTTCCCCTCTCTTCTAGTGCCCAAGATGTTTTGATTGGCTAGTTTACGAAGATGGTGGGAAGTAGATGCCATACTGAGATTTAGTAAACAGGCTATATCACAGACACAGAGTTCTTCA
>CAUTUU010000052.1:0-11260 GCA_963541545.1 uncultured bacterium
ATAGGCTCCATAATATCTATAGGGGATTTACCCACTACAAATATTATAGAGCCAAAACTTCAGTCTATTTCTTTTTACTGTAAAAAAAACCTCTGGCAAGTACCAGAGGATAAGGGATTATTTCATTGTTGGGAAGAGCAATACATCACGGATAGTGGTTGTATCAGTGAGGAGCATGCAGAGACGGTCGATACCGATTCCCAAACCACCTGTTGGAGGCATACCATATTCAAGAGCCTCAATGTAGTCATAGTCGATACCGGTTGCTTCATCGTCACCAAGTTCTTTGGCTTTAGCTTGGGCTTCAAAACGGCTAAGCTGGTCGATTGGGTCGTTCAACTCAGTAAAGGCATTACCGTACTCCTTAGTCATGATGAAGAGCTCGAAACGGTCAGTAAAGCGTTCGTCTTCAGGATTTTTCTTAGCGAGTGGAGATACAGCTACTGGATGTCCATAGACAAAGGTTGGTTGGATCAAGGTTTCTTCAACAAACTCTTCAAAGAAAGCATTGATAATGTGACCAACTTCAGTGTAGTGTTTCTCAACAGGAACTTTCTTCTCAGCAGCGATAGCTTTGGCTTCTTCCAAAGTCATATCTTGCCAGAAGTCCACACCAGTAATTTCTTTGATGGCATCCACCATGTGAACTCGTTTAAATGGTTCGTTAATCTTGATTTCAGTTCCTTGATAGTTAACTGGACCATCACCCTTAACTGCCTTAGCAGCGTGTTGGATAATACCTTCCGTCAAGTCCATGATGTCTTGGAAGTCTGCATAAGCTTGGTAAACTTCGATAGAAGTGAACTCAGGGTTGTGAGTAGCATCCATTCCTTCGTTACGGAAGATACGGCCAATTTCATAGACACGTTCCATACCACCAACGATAAGGCGTTTCAAGTGAAGTTCGGTTGCGATACGAAGCACCATGTCAATGTTTTGTGCATTGTGGTGAGTGATAAATGGACGGGCAGAAGCACCACCAGCTTCATTGTGAAGAACAGGTGTTTCCACTTCAAGGAAGCCTTTTTGGTCAAGGTAACGACGAATTTCAGAGATGATTTTTGAACGAGTGACAAAACGTTCAAAGCTTTCACGGTTAGAAATCAAGTCAAGATAACGTTTACGGTAAATCGTTTCAACGTCTGTTAAACCATGGAATTTCTCTGGAAGTGGACGAAGAGCCTTAGACAAGTGTGTAATGTGGGTTGCCTTGATAGAGAGTTCTCCCATATCTGTACGCATCACTTGGCCTTCGACACCAAGGAAGTCACCAAGGTCTGCTTTTTTGAAGATTTCGTAGTTTTCTTCACCGACAGCATCCTTACGAACGTAGATTTGAATCTGGCCTTCACGGTCTTGAAGGTGGGCAAATCCTACTTTACCTTTACCACGTTTGGTTACCAAGCGTCCTGCGATAGTAGCTGTTTCGTTTTTATCGTGTAATTGTTCTTTATCGAGGTCAGCATATTTATCTTTTAATTCTTGAGAGTTAGCAGTACGTTCAAAGCGTTTTCCAAAGGGATCGATTCCTTGTTCACGGAGCGCAGCCATTTTTTCACGGCGAACGATCTGCTGGTCATTTAGTTCTTCCATATTTTCTGTAGACATGGGATCCTCCTAGTTTTACTCAAAATTGAATACGATGAGTCATTTTTGCGATACTCCCATTTTATCATAAATAACCAAGAAATTCACGGATAATCTTTAAAAACTAAAAAGAACTTGACGCTAAAGTCAAGTTCTTTGTTGATAAGAGGTATCATTCCACGTATCAAGAGTGAAGGTTTCAAAATCATGGGTTTCTAGAATGGTTAGGCTGGCATTTGCTAGACCGCCATCTTTACGAAGAAGTGGTTCTTTATAACCTAAAAGAGTACGAAGACTGGCAGTAAGATTGGCGCCGTGACCGACAATTAGAATACGTTCAGCCGGACTATCTTTAAGTGATTTGATAAATTGGATGGTCCGTTGTGTTGTGCTATAGAGGGATTCGGCTCCAAACATTTGAGTGTCAAACTTGGCAAGATTCGTACGGAAAACTTTGATTTGTTGCGGGTAAATAGCTTCCAAGGTTGCGATTTTCAAACCTTCCAACTTCCCCAACTGCCATTCACGGAGATTAGGAACACTTTCTAAAGGACAGGGTGTCTGGAGTTGACTTTGGATAATCTCGGCAGATTTGACTGCTCGGGGTAAATCACTTGAATAAATCTTCTCAAAAGGAATTTCCTTGAGATACTGGCCTAGATTTTTGAGAGTGTCAATGGATTCAGGAAGAAGGGGAGAATCGCCACTAGCACCTTGAAAGCGTCCTTCCTGATTCCAGACCGTACGGCCGTGGCGGACAAAGTAGAGTTTCATTACTTGCTGTCCTCCAAGATATCTGCAAAGTCAGCCTTTACAAAGCTAGCCAAGTCTTGTGGTGCGATGATAATGCTGTGACCAACTTCCCCAGCAGAGACAATCATTTGATCCAAGTCTAGAGTAATTTTGTCTATAAAAATGGGGTAATTGTGTTTCTGACGAATACCAACAGGATTATTGGCTCCGTGAATGTATCCTGTTGTTTTTTCCAAGTTCTTTTGTGGAATCATGCTTACTTTTTTATTGCCAGAAATTTTAGCTAATTTCTTTTCAGATAAGTGTTGAGTGATAGGTACAATTCCGATAATCGGCCCGGTCTTGTCTCCTAAAAGAGCCAAGGTTTTGAAAATCTGATCTCGTTCATAACCTTGCGGAAGTTCTCCTTCCAGCGCATTGATTTGAATACCCTGATGTGGGATACCTGCTTTGGACAGGATTTGTTCCACCAATGTTTTTTTGATTTTAACTTTTTTTGCCATTATTTATACTTATCCTCCAATTGGCTCATCCAAATGCCAAGCCAGATTCCCAAGGCAAAGAAGAAGGCGATGATGACATAACCAACAAGTGAAAGGCCTGTATATTGGATGCTTTCAGCGTTTCCTGCATTTGGAATCAAGATCAAAAGAGTACTTGATAAGACGATTCCAATGATGAAATGATAGACGCGTGAGTGGTAGTTATTTAAGGCATAATCCATCAATTTTGAAAAAATGATGAGAGTTGCGCCTGCTCCGATTCCAATCGGGAAGAAGGTTCCCAAGAGGTCAAAGGTTTTAAAACCAGTCAACATAGGAGCATAGAGGCCCAAAATCAAAAGTAGGTTTGATGGGCTGAGGCCAGGAACCAATACACCAAGAGCCAATAGTGCCCCTGCTAGGACGAAGTTAAGAAAGCTGGCACTTAAGGTTCCAACGACAAAATTTAAGGCATAGAGACCTAGTCCAGAAATGATAAAGGTTGCCCAGAACCAAGCTAAATCAATCTTGTCTCGATCAGATTCTCGAGTTGATTCTTTGAGGAGGCTAGGAACAGTACCAATGATGGCACCCGCAAAGCTCCATAAGACAAAGACTTGATAATTTTCAAGCAAGTATTCAATCGGGTAAGAAAATAAGCCAATTCCCAGAAGCATACCGATGGCAACTGGAATAAAGTACAGAACATTTTCTTTAAAGTCTTTAAAGGGATGGGCTAGAAAGCCAATCATCCGTTCATAAATTCCTAAGATTGCTGCTAGAACCCCTCCGGAAATTCCCGGTAGAATAAATCCAAGAGCAATGACAATCCCTTTAATAAGGCGTGCTAACCATGAGAGCATATGTTTCCTCCAACTATTTCTATTTCAAAAACTCCTTACTATATTGTATCACAATCAAACACAAAAAGAAAAAGCAAATGATAAACAAATGCTTTTATGGTTTTAAAAAGAGTTTTCTAAAGGTTTCTTCTTTGTTTTTTAAGGAAGAGATGACGTTGATATCCAAATCGTGGTCAAAACCAGCAATTTTTCCTTTAGAAGTGTACTGGTGGATGTCGTAATCTAAATCAGTCTTAGGAGTTGCCTCGTAAAATCCTGAGTCAGAACCATAGGAAGGAATCCAAACAGACGTAAACTTGTCTGTATCAATACTGTGTTCTTCCATGAAGTAGACTCCAACGTAGATTCCGATGTTTTTAGCACCCAGTGATTCTAGCTTTGCTCGGAAGGCTTCAACACCTTCGTTCATATTGGACATGGTTTTATCTTCCACGTCTAGCCAATAGTAACTAGGACTGTATGGTGAAGAGGCGTTATAGAATACCTCGGCAGCCTTTTCCATTTCTTGGACACTTTTTCCAGCAACATAGGCATAGACACCAACTGGGACATTTCGTTTTTGAAACTCAGTGATATGGGTTTTAAAGGCCTTATCGACACCATTAACATAGGAAGCATCGTTCTCTTTGGACGTTTGAGCACCACTATGGACGCGAACAATAGCTCCAGAAATATTTTGGGAGAGAGTATCGTAATTAATTTCCTCAGGACGCTGCCAACCAGAAACATCAATTACCGGTTTATCTATATTGTGTAGCGCTTGTGTCTCTACTTGCGCGATATTTGACTTTGTTTTTACAGGATGGTCCTCAAAACGAGGGCGATTCAGGATTAAAATGAAAATCATAATCCCAAAAAAACCAAATAAAATAAGCGGATTAATTTTCTTTCTCATATCTCATAATTCTACCTTAAAAATGAAAAAAAATCAAAAAAAATACTCAAAAAATGGGTTAAGGAAAGGACTTTGGAGCATTTTTTCATTCAAGGGAGCGGAATGATTTGAAATATGGTATAATAAAAGGGAATTTCTAGAGAAAAGAGAAGATTATGTCAAATTATGCCATTATTTTAGCAGCGGGTAAAGGGACTCGCATGAAATCTGATTTGCCAAAAGTGTTGCACAAGGTTGCGGGTATTTCTATGCTGGAACATGTTTTCCGCAGCGTGGGAGCTATCCAACCTGAAAAGACAGTAACAGTTGTGGGACACAAGGCGGAATTGGTTGAGCAGGTCTTGGCTGGACAGACAGAATTTGTGACTCAATCTGAACAGTTGGGTACTGGCCATGCGGTTATGATGACAGAGCCAATTTTGGAAGGTTTGTCAGGTCACACCTTGGTCATTGCAGGAGATACTCCGTTAATCACTGGTGAAAGCTTGAAAAACTTGATTGATTTCCATATCAATCATAAAAATGTGGCGACTATCTTGACTGCTGAGACAGATAATCCTTTTGGCTATGGACGAATTGTTCGTAATGACAATGCTGAAGTTCTGCGCATTGTGGAGCAGAAGGATGCTACAGATTTTGAAAAGCAAATCAAGGAAATCAACACTGGAACTTATGTTTTTGATAACGAGCGTTTGTTTGAGGCTTTGAAAAACATCAACACCAACAATGCTCAAGGCGAATACTATATTACAGATGTCATTGGTATTTTCCGTGAAGCTGGTGAAAAAGTTGGTGCTTATACTTTGAAAGATTTTGATGAAAGTCTTGGGGTAAATGACCGTGTGGCACTTGCGACTGCGGAAGCAGTGATGCGTCGTCGAATCAATCATCAACACATGGTCAATGGTGTTAGCTTTGTCAATCCAGAAGCAACTTATATCGATATTGATGTTGAGATTGCTCCTGAAGTTCAAATCGAAGCTAATGTTACCTTGAAAGGCCAAACGAAAATTGGTGCTGAGACTCTTTTGACAAATGGAACGTATGTAGTGGATAGCACTATCGGAGCAGGTGCTGTCATTACCAACTCTATGATTGAAGAAAGTAGTGTTGCTGACGGCGTAACAATCGGCCCTTATGCCCACATTCGTCCAGGTTCAAGTCTAGCTGCCCAAGTCCATATTGGAAACTTTGTTGAGGTGAAAGGCTCTTCAATCGGTGAGAATACCAAGGCTGGTCATTTGACTTATATCGGAAACTGTGAAGTGGGTAGCCACGTTAATTTCGGTGCAGGAACTATTACAGTTAACTACGATGGCAAAAACAAATACAAGACAGTCATCGGTAACAATGTCTTTGTTGGTTCAAATTCAACCATTATTGCGCCAGTTGAGTTAGGTGACAACTCCCTCGTTGGGGCTGGTTCAACTATTACCAAAGACGTGCCAGCGGATGCGATTGCGATTGGTCGTGGTCGTCAGGTCAATAAAGATGAGTATGCGACTCGCCTCCCTCATCATCCTAAGAATCAGTAGGAGCCTATCATGGAATTTGAAGAAAAAACGCTTAGCCGAACAGAAATCTATCAAGGACCAATATTTAAACTGGTCCAAGATCAGGTTGAATTACCAGAAGGCAAGGGAACTGCCCAACGGGATTTGATTTTCCACAATGGAGCTGTCTGTGTTTTAGCAGTAACGGATGAGCAAAAACTCATCCTGGTCAAGCAGTACCGCAAAGCCATTGAGGCAGTCTCTTACGAAATTCCAGCTGGAAAACTGGAAGTAGGAGAAAATACAGACCCTGTCGCAGCGGCCCTTCGTGAATTAGAGGAAGAAACAGTCTATACAGGGAAGTTAGAACTCTTATATGACTTTTATTCAGCCATTGGCTTCTGTAATGAAAAGTTAAAACTATACCTAGCAAGCGATTTGACAAAAGTGGAAAATCCACGTCCGCAGGATGAAGACGAAACCTTGGAAGTCCTTGAAGTGAGTCTAGAAGAAGCTAAGGAATTGATCCAATCAGGTCATATCTGTGATGCCAAGACAATTATGGCTGTTCAGTATTGGGAATTGCACAAAAAATAGAGGAGGTCAGTATGGGTAAACCTTTATTAACGGATGAAATGATTGAAAGAGCTAATAGAGGCGAAAAAATTTCAGGTCCCCCTTTGCTAGATGATGAGGAGACAAAGATTTTACCAACCTCTTCTTCCCGTTTTGGTTATGCCAATCCTAAGGAACATGGTTTTAGCCAGGAAACCTTGAAGATTCAAGTCGAACCGTCTATTCATAAAAGCCGTCGCATTGAAAATACCAAGAGAAATGTCTTCAATTCTAAGTTAAATAAAATCTTATTTGCTGTCATCTTTCTCTTGATTTTGCTTGTCTTAGCAATGAAACTTTTGTAATAGAAAAGGAATTGAAATGAAAATAGGAATTATTGCGGCTATGCCAGAAGAACTGGCTTATCTAGTCCAGCATCTAGACAATGCCCAAGAGCAAGTTGTTTTAGGGAATACCTATCACACAGGAACCATTGCCTCGCATGAAGTCGTTCTTGTAGAAAGTGGAATTGGTAAGGTCATGTCTGCTATGAGTGTGGCGATTTTGGCTGATCATTTCCAAGTGGATGCTCTTATCAATACGGGATCAGCTGGGGCGGTAGCAGAAGGAATTGCTGTCGGGGATGTCGTGATTGCTGACAAATTAGCTTATCATGACGTGGATGTCACAGCTTTTGGTTATGCTTATGGGCAAATGGCGCAACAACCGCTTTATTTTGAATCAGACAAAACCTTTGTAGCCAAAATCCAAGAGAGTTTATCTCAATTGGACCAAAAATGGCACCTTGGTTTAATTGCTACAGGAGATAGTTTTGTTGCAGGAAATGACAAGATCGAAGCGATTAAGTCTCATTTCCCAGAAGTTTTAGCCGTTGAGATGGAGGGGGCAGCTATTGCTCAGGCAGCGCATGCCCTTAATCTTCCAGTCTTAGTCATCCGTGCTATGAGTGACAATGCCAACCATGAAGCAAACATCTCTTTTGATGAGTTTATTATCGAGGCTGGACGTCGCTCTGCCCAAGTCTTACTAGCCTTTTTGAAGGCCTTAGATTAAGCGAAAATTTGACAGTTTTTCTAGCTTATGATAAGATTTAAGTAAAGAAAAGCTAGAAAACGTTTCAGAGGATATTATGAGTATTGAAATGACCGTCAGTGAGATTGCAGAGGTCTTAGGATTATCTCGCCAAGCAATCAATAACCGTGTCAAAGAATTACCAGAAGAAGACACAGATAAAAATGACAAAGGGGTAACAGTCGTTACCAGAAGTGGCTTGATTAAGCTAGAAGAAATCTATAAAAAAACGATTTTTGAAGATGAGCCTGTCAGTGAAGATGTCAAGCAACGTGAACTGATGGAGATTCTAGTTGATGAGAAGAATGCAGAAATTCTGCGTCTCTATGAACAATTAAAGGCCAAGGACCGTCAGTTATCAGAAAAAGATGAGCAGATGCGCATCAAAGACCGTCAGATTGCTGAGAAAGACAAACAACTGGATCAGCAGCAACAATTGACCCTTCAAGCCATGAAGGATCAAGAAAATCTTAAGCTAGAGCTGGACCAAGCAAAAGAAGAAGTCCAATCCACTAAGAAAGGCTTTTTTGCTCGTTTATTTGGAGGATAATCAAGGAGCTGTTTAGGTTACATGCTAACCTGATGGCTTCTTTTGTTTGTGAATCCTATAGTTGATTAGAACAGAGACAGTAGAGGAGAAGGATAGAATGGAACGATTAGAAGAGTACATTGCTTTTGATTTAGAATTTAATCAGCATGAAGGGCAAACACACTTGATTCAAGTATCGGCAGTGCGTTTTAGAGATGGTCAGGAAATTGATGCTTATGATTCCTATGTTCATACCAGCGTTCCCTTAAAAAGTTTTATCAATGGTTTGACAGGGATTACAGCTGAGACCCTAAAAGATGCTCCACCAGTAGAGAAAGTTATAGCAGAATTTCAAGAGTTTGTGGGTTCTTTGCCGATGGTTGGATACAATGCTGCTAAAAGTGATTTGCCTATTCTAGCAGAGCATGGTTTAGACTATAGCCAGCAGTACAAGGTGGATTTATATGATGAAGCCTTTGAACGTCGTAGTTCAGATTTACATGGTATTGCTAATCTCAAATTGCAAACCGTCGCCTCATTTCTTGGATTTCAAGGGCAGTCCCATAATAGTTTGGAGGATGCTCGGATGACGGCGCGCGTTTACGAGTCCTTCTTAGAGTCAGATCAAGCTAGAGAGTTGTTAGAGACAGAAAGTAGTCTATCAAACAATCCTTTTGGTGGCTTGGACTTATCTCAATTATTTGACTAGGAGTGCCTATGAAACCTGAAAAACCTAAAAATCTAGGTTTTAGGAAAATCTACTTTAACCTAGATAAAATTCTCTTTCTCTTTTTCTTGATATTTATGATGATTGAGTTTGTCTGGTTACCACTTAATTCTTGGATTGCTGGACTGTTACTCCGTCAGACAGGATATCTTTTTCTTTCCTACAACAATATTTTTGCCATTATAAAGGGTTCTCCCTTTGTTAGTCTTGCTTTATTTTTTCTGGTAATCGTTAATTTTCTAATCGCCTATTACCAGATAGGACTTCTCTTTATCGGAGCCCGGCACCTCCTCTATCATGAAAAGAGAACTTTGCTGGAGTACAGTCGTAAGGTCTTTCGTCAAAGTTTCTTGTTTATGAAGCAAGTGACGATTTCCAAAATGGCCTTTATTTTCTTTTATGTCATGATGCTCTTTCCATTGATTCGAAAGATTTTAAAGATTTATTATCTTAATAAAATCGTCATTCCGGAATTCATAGTAGCCTATGTAGAAGATAAGTATTGGTTGGTCGGTTTGGTAATCACTGTTCTAGCCTTGCTGCTGTTTTACATTTCAATACGTTTGATGTTTGCCCTACCCCAGCTTTTGTTTGAGAAGAAAACAGTCAAAGAAGCGGTCAAATACAGTCTAGAGAAGACCAAAAGGCAATCCTGGTTTTATATTTGGAACTTGCTTTGGATTATCGTCAAAACCTACCTATTTTTCATTCTTTTATTGATTCCAATCTTGGCAAGTCAGGTACTGATGGATGGATTGACCCATAAGGAATCTCTAGTACTTGGAATTATCAACTTTGTCTTGATTAAGAATTTCCACTATATGGCTTTGACTTATTTCCTCATTAAGTTTGTATCCTTCTTGACAGGAGAAGAACTAGAAATCACACCAAGGAGAAAGAAAGACCACTGGATGAGATGGGGAGTGATGGGATGTGCAGGTATCTTTTTCGCTCTTGAGGGGTATGTTTATTTGGAGGCTCCAGTTGCGAATAAACCTTTAGTTATTTCTCACAGAGGAGTATCCAATAAGAACGGTGTGCAAAATACCGTCCAATCACTAGAAAAAACCGCTCAGTTATCTCCAGATTTTGTTGAGACAGATGTTCAGGAAACAAAAGATGGCCAGTTTGTCATGATGCATGATGCTAATATCAAGAATTTGACAGGAGTTAATGCCAATCCTCAGGATTTAATCTTGGAAGAATTAACCAAACTCGATATTTCGGAAAACGGCTATCACACCAAGGTGTCTAGTTTTGATGACTACCTCAACAAAGCAAATGAATTGCATCAAAAACTCCTTATTGAAATTAAAACCAGTCGAAAAGATAGTCCAGATATGATGAAACGCTTTATGGAAAAATATGGCAGTATCATTAAGCAAAATGGTCACCAAATGCAGTCCTTAGACTACCATGTGATTGACCAGGTTTTAGCCTACGATTCTCAAATTCCAGTCTATTTCATCCTACCTTACAATAGTATCTTTCCAAGAACCAAAGCCACAGGTTACACTATGGAGTATTCAACTTTAGATGAAAATTTTGTCAACAAGCTTTGGAATACGGATCAGAAATTGTACGTCTGGACTATCAATAGTTCAGAGTCCTTTGATAAATCTGTTCATTTGGGAGCTGATGGCATGATAACAGATGACTTGGAAATGGTTCAAGAACAGGTTACCATTGCCCAAGAAGACCCAGAGTATACGGATTTACTGTTCAAACAGGCCATGGAATTCTTTAATTTTTAGTAAGCAAAAAGAGGAACAGTTGTTCCTCTCACGATAGGCAAGTATTCTCTTGAATGCTTGTTTTTTCTTATGCTTAGAATGGCAATTTTCCAGCGAAAGCGCCTAGTTTTTTCTTGGTCGTTTCATCGATTTGTTCAAGAGCAGAGTTGATGGCCTGAACGGTCATATCAGAAAGAGTTTCAAGGTCTTCTGGATCAACGACAGCTGGATTGAAGTCAATGCTGACAACTTTCTTATCTCCAGTTAAGGTCGCTTGAACAAGGTCTTGAGCAGATTTGCCAACAAATTGCATAGCAGCAAGCTCAGCTTGGCTTTGTTCCATTTGTTTTTGAAGTTTTTGTGCTTGACGCATCATGTTTTGCATGTTCATCATAGTGATTTACAGTTTCCTTTTATCTTATTTTCTTTCCTATTTTATCAATTTTGGGGTTAAAAGTCTAATCTTTTTCTGATTGAATTCAGATAGTATTGATAGGGGTAACTTCTCAAAGTAACTTCCACTTGCCTGACCAAAGTGGAAATTAGTCTAA
>CAUTUU010000053.1:0-10690 GCA_963541545.1 uncultured bacterium
TACAATCTGGTGACGATATCGTTATCGTAGCTGGTGTACCAGTTGGAGAAGCTGTTCGTACAAACACAATGCGTATCCGTACAGTACGCTAATCAAAATGAAAAAAGCCTGTCATATCAAGCATTCTAGCCTGTATGATGGGCTCTTTTTTTGTCTAGGGGGCAAAACTTTTTACTTGCGATTTAATGCGACGGTATCAAGTGCGTCAAGCACGGCTTATTTCATGACATTTGTAATGTGATACTCTTCGAAAATCAAATTCAAACCTCGTCAACATCGCCTTGCCGTACTCAAGTACAGCCTACGGCTAGTTTCCTAGTTTGCTCTTTGATTTTCATTGAGTATGAGTGTAGATTACAGTTGTTGTTTTAATGTTTATGGCTTATACAAGCTATGCTGTCTTGTAGAAGCGAACGTAAATCAGATATTAAGTTTAAATACAGAAAAAAACAACTCCCTGATGATTCAAGGAGTTGTCTATAGCTAAATTAGTTTTTTGAAGCTGCTTGGAATTCAGGATTTTTCCATGCTTCATCAATGATAGCTTGCAGTTCTTTTGCAGATGCTTGCATTTTTTGAGTTTCTGCGTCGTTCAATGGGATGTTTACTGGACGAACGATACCGTGTGCACCAACGATAGCTGGTTGACCGATAAAGACGTTCTCAACACCATATTGACCTTCTTGGAATACAGAAAGTGGAAGTACTGCATTTTCATCATCAAGGATTGCTTTTGTGATACGAGCAAGAGCTACAGCGATACCGTAGTATGTAGCACCTTTTTTGTTAATGATTGAGTAAGCAGCGTCACGAACAGAAATGAAGAGTTCTACAAGGTCAGCTTCATCTAAGTCACGGTTTGCTTGCAACCATTGTTCCAATTTAACACCGGCAACGTTAGCATGTGACCAAACAGCAAATTCTGAGTCACCGTGTTCACCCATGATGTAGGCATGGACTGAACGAGCATCAACACCGATTTTTTCAGCAAGTGCTTGACGGAAACGAGCTGAGTCAAGAGAAGTACCAGAACCGATAACGCGTTCTTTAGGGAATCCAGAGAATTTCCAAGTTGAATAAGTCAAGACATCTACTGGGTTAGCAGCAACAAGGAAGATACCATTGAAACCTGAAGCAACGACTTGTTCAACGATTGATTTGTTGATAGCAAGGTTTTTACCTACAAGGTCAAGACGAGTTTCACCTGGTTTTTGAGGAGCACCAGCAGTGATAACAACAAGGTCAGCGTCCGCACAGTCTTCGTACTTAGCAGCGTAGATTTTCTTTGGTGAAGTAAATGCAAGCGCGTGGCTAAGGTCTTCAGCATCACCAACTGCTTTTTCAAACAATTGAGGAATTTCAATAATACCAAGTTCTTGTGCAATTCCTTGAGTAACAAGAGCAAAAGCGTAAGATGAACCTACAGCACCATCACCAACAAGGATAACTTTTTTGTGTTGTTTAGTTGAAGTCATTATTCTAAACATCTCCTTAATTTTATTCAGGGGTTTTCCCAGTTATTTCAATTCTATCACTTTTAAAATGCTTTGTCACGGATATGCCTTGCAGTTCTTGATGTAAACGTTTTAGTAGTTCTAGATACCTGAAATATGGCAGACATTGTGGTATAATATAGTTAATTACTAATAGTGAAATGAGGCATTTATTAATGCAGGATAGAAATTTAGTGAATGTCAATCTTACAAAGGAGATGAAGACGAGCTTTATCGACTACGCCATGAGTGTTATCGTAGCGCGGGCTCTTCCTGATGTTCGAGATGGCTTGAAACCTGTTCACCGTCGGATTCTCTACGGAATGAATGAATTAGGTGTTACTCCAGATAAACCCCATAAAAAATCTGCTCGTATTACAGGGGATGTCATGGGTAAATATCACCCTCACGGAGATTCCTCTATCTATGAAGCCATGGTTCGTATGGCTCAATGGTGGAGCTACCGTTACATGCTTGTAGATGGGCATGGAAACTTTGGTTCCATGGATGGTGATGGTGCTGCGGCCCAGCGTTATACTGAGGCACGCATGAGCAAGATTGCTCTGGAAATGCTTCGTGATATCAATAAGAATACGGTTGATTTCGTCGATAACTATGATGCCAATGAACGTGAACCCTTGGTCTTGCCAGCACGATTCCCAAACCTTTTGGTTAATGGAGCTACTGGTATTGCCGTTGGGATGGCAACCAATATTCCGCCTCACAACTTGGGAGAAACTATTGATGCTGTGAAGTTGGTCATGGACAATCCTGAAGTGACTACCAAGGACTTGATGGAAGTCTTGCCTGGTCCAGATTTTCCAACAGGCGCCCTTGTGATGGGAAAATCAGGTATCCATAAGGCTTATGAAACAGGTAAGGGTTCTATTGTCCTTCGTTCTCGTACTGAAATTGAAGAAACTAAGACGGGTCGCGAACGCATTGTTGTAACGGAATTTCCTTACATGGTCAATAAAACCAAGGTGCATGAGCACATTGTTCGCCTAGTTCAGGAAAAACGTATTGAGGGGATTACAGCAGTCCGTGATGAGTCTAACCGTGAAGGTGTTCGTTTCGTGATCGAGGTCAAGCGTGATGCCTCGGCCAATGTTATCCTCAACAACCTCTTCAAGATGACCCAGATGCAAACCAACTTTGGTTTTAATATGTTGGCGATTCAAAATGGGGTACCGAAGATTTTGTCTCTTCGTCAGATTTTGGATGCTTATATTGAGCACCAAAAAGAAGTGGTTGTTCGTCGTACACGTTTTGATAAGGAAAAAGCGGAAGCACGTGCGCATATCTTAGAAGGTCTCTTGATTGCACTAGACCATATCGACGAAGTGATTCGTATCATCCGTGCTAGTGAAACGGATGCGGAAGCACAAGCTGAATTGATGAGCAAGTTCAAGCTTTCTGAACGTCAAAGTCAGGCTATCCTAGACATGCGTCTTCGTCGTTTGACAGGTTTGGAACGTGATAAGATTCAGTCTGAATATGATGACCTCTTGGCTCTGATTGCCGATTTAGCAGATATTCTTGCTAAGCCAGAACGTGTTTCTCAAATCATTAAGGATGAATTGGACGAAGTCAAGCGTAAGTTTGGCGACCAACGTCGTACGGAATTGATGGTCGGTGAAGTCTTGAGTCTTGAAGATGAGGACTTGATTGAAGAATCGGATGTCTTGATTACACTGTCAAACAAAGGCTACATCAAACGTCTGGACCAAGCTGAATTTACCGCTCAAAAACGCGGGGGTCGTGGCGTTCAAGGAACCGGTGTAAAGGACGACGACTTTGTTCGTGAGTTAGTGTCAACTAGCACCCATGATCACCTACTCTTCTTTACAAATAAAGGTCGAGTCTATCGCCTTAAAGGATATGAAATTCCTGAATATGGCCGTACTGCCAAGGGATTGCCGATTGTCAATCTTTTGAAATTGGATGAAGGTGAAAGTATTCAGACTATCATCAATGTTGAGTCTGAACGTAGTGATGACGCTTATCTCTTCTTCACAACCCGCCATGGTATTGTGAAGAGAACCAGCGTTAAGGAATTCGCTAATATTCGTCAGAATGGACTTAAAGCACTGAACCTCAAAGATGAAGATGAGTTGATTAATGTCTTGTTGACGGAAGAAGATACGGATATTATCATTGGTACCAAGTTTGGTTATGCAGTTCGCTTTAATCAATCAGCTGTTCGTGGCATGAGTCGTATCGCTACTGGTGTGAAAGGCGTTAACCTTCGTGACGGAGACACAGTTGTTGGTGCTAGTGTGATTACAGACCAAGATGAGGTTCTTATCATCACAGAAAAGGGGTATGGTAAGCGCACAGTTGCGACCGAATATCCAACAAAAGGCCGTGGTGGTAAAGGGATGAAGACGGCTAATGTAGCTGAGAAAAATGGTCCTCTATCAGGTCTTTTGACCGTTAAAGGTGATGAAGACTTGATGATTATCACTGATACAGGTGTCATGATTCGAACCAACGTTGCCAATATTTCACAAACAGGTCGCTCAACTATGGGAGTTAAGGTGATGCGCCTGGACCAAGATGCTAAAATTGTAACCTTTACTACGGTTGCAGCTGCAGAAAAAGAAGAAGTTGGGACAGAAAACGAAATAGAAGGTGAAGCATAATGTCTCATAAAAAGAACAAAAAGAAAACAAACCGTAAAAATTTACTAATCAATATCTTGGCAGGATTCTTAATCATCTTGTCAGTAGCTTTGATTTTCAATTCAAAAATTCGTGATATGTTCATGGTTTGGAATACCAATAAATACCAAGTCAGCCAGGTATCAAAAGAAAAATTGGAAGAAAATCAAGATACAGAAGGTAATTTTGACTTTGACTCAGTAAAAGCCATTTCGTCAGAAGCTGTCTTGTCCTCACAATGGAATTCGCAAAAATTACCAGTTATCGGTGGAATTGCTATTCCTGAAGTAGAAATCAACTTGCCAATTTTTAAGGGGCTTGATAATGTCAATCTCTTCTATGGAGCTGGTACAATGAAGCGTGATCAAGTGATGGGGAAAGGAAACTATTCACTTGCGAGCCATCACATTTTTACAGCAGAAAATGCTAGTCAGATGCTATTTTCTCCATTATCACGCGCTAAGAATGGGATGAAAATTTATCTAACTGATAAGGATAAGGTCTATACCTATGTAATTCATGAAGTCAAGCATGTAACTCCAGATCGTGTTGATGAGATTGATGACCGTAGCGGTGTTGATGAAATCACACTTGTAACATGTGTAGACTATGATGCGACAGAACGTATTATTGTAAAAGGTGATTTGAAAGATACAAAAGACTATTCACAAACACCTGAAGACGTCCTAACAGCCTTCAACCAACCATATAAACAACGTTATTAATTTTTAAAGAATCAGTAAACATTTAGTTTTACTGGTTCTTTTTACATTGCTTTATAATCGTGCTAAGTAATGCTAAATCAATACAAATATTATCATTTTTCAAAAACAATTACCTATTTTAATATTTTATGCTATAATACTAAGTATAAAAATTAGGAGATGTTTATGAGTTCTTCAGAGTTTATTTCGAAGATAGATTATTATTGCCACAAGAAAGAAAGTCTTTTCAAGCAAAGTAAATTCAAGTATGCGATTCGTTCTATGTTTGCAGGTGCTTTTTTAACCTTCAGTACAGCTGCTGGTGCTATTGGTGCGGATTTATTAAATAGTATTGTTCCAAGTAGTGGGTATTTCCTTTTCCCATTTGTTTTTGCTTGGGGGCTGGCCTATATCGTCTTTCTAAATGCGGAATTGATAACTTCCAATATGATGTACTTAACAGCTGGAGTGTTCTTGAAAAAGATTGATTGGAAAAAGGCAGTAATTATTTTACTATACTGTACTTTGTTTAATCTTATTGGTGCCTTGGTAGCTGGATGGGCCTTTGCCAACTCGTCAGCCTTTTCGCATTTGACCCAGGATAGTTTCCTTCCTAAGCTTGTAGCCAAGAAGTTGGCGCGTCCAAGTGAGTTAGTCCTGCTTGAAGGGATTCTTGCCAATGTATTTGTAAATATTGCCATTCTTTCATCTATATTAGTCAAAGATGGTGCTGCCAAACTATGGATTATTTTATCAGCTATTTCAATGTTTGTCTTTTTGTCCAATGAGCACATCGCTGCCAATTTTGCTTCCTTTAGTATTATGAAATTTAGCATGATTGCTGATCAAGTACCTCACTTTGATCTTGCAAATATCCTTCGACATTGGGGAGTTACCTTTATTGCCAACTTTATAGGTGGAGGGCTTCTGATCGGTTTACCATATGCCTTCCTCAATAAGAATGAAGATACTTATGTCGATTAAGAAGAATCAGTGTATCAGGGAGAATCAGAACAATTCTCTCTTTTTCTTTTACAGAATAGGCTTGCAGAGAAAATCGTTTTGTAAATTGTAATAACAAAATATATTAAATAGAATAAAAGTTATTCCATGCAAACTCAATATTCTGATGATTAAAACTTCTAAAAGTTTGTTATTAAAACAATGTAAACGGTTTCTAAAATTTAGAAAAAATACAATTAGGAAAGGCTTTTCATTATAGCTATTTTATGTTATAATTATCACAAATAAAAGTTTTAGGAGTTTATTATGGTTTCTTCAGAATTTATCTCAAAGATTGAATTTGCTTGCAAGAAGAAGGAAAGTCTTTATAGCCAAAGCAAATTTAAGTATGCAATTCGTTCGATGTTTGCAGGTGCCTTCTTAACTTTCAGTACAGCTGCAGGTGCAGTTGGGGCTGACTTGATTAATAAAATTGCGCCAGGTAGTGGACGCTTCCTCTTCCCATTTGTTTTTGCTTGGGGCTTGGCCTATATTGTTTTCTTGAATGCTGAGTTGGTAACATCAAACATGATGTTCTTGACTGCTGGTAGTTTCTTGAAAAAAATCTCTTGGAGAAAAACAGCTGAGATTTTACTATACTGTACCTTGTTCAACCTTATCGGAGCTTTGATAGCAGGTTGGGGCTTCGCCCATTCGGCAGCCTATGCACATCTGACTCACGATAGCTTTATTTCAGGAGTTGTTGAGATGAAGTTAGGCCGTTCAAATGAGTTAGTCTTACTTGAAGGTATTTTAGCCAATATCTTTGTAAACATTGCGATTCTTTCATTTGTTTTGGTCAAAGATGGTGGTGCCAAACTTTGGCTTGTGTTGTCAGCGATTTACATGTTTGTATTCTTAACAAACGAGCACATTGCGGCGAACTTTGCTTCTTTCGCGATTGTGAAATTCAGTGTTGCTGCTGATACTATTGCTAACTTCGGTGTTGGAAATATGCTCCGTCATTGGGGAGTAACCTTCATCGGAAACTTTATCGGAGGAGGTCTCTTGATGGGTCTTCCATATGCCTTCCTCAATAAAAACGAAGATACTTATGTAGATTAAGGAAATGAGCACGATTGAATCGTGCTTTTTCGTTTTGTAAGAAGCAATAGCTACTCCTTATATCAAAATATAGAAAAGAGGTATTAGTCAAGATAGGTCGATAGTGCTACAATATCCTTAATCAAACTATATGGAGGTCGCCTTATGACTCGTGATTTTAAATTTGAAACTTTGCAACTACATGCTGGTCAAGTTGTGGATCCAGCTACCAAGTCTCGTGTAGTGCCGATTTACCAGACAACATCTTTTGTTTTTGATGACACGCAGGAAGGTGCGGATCTGTTTGCCTTGAGAAAACCAGGCAACATCTATACTCGTATTACAAATCCTACAACGGCTGCTTTTGAAGAAAGAATCGCTGCTCTTGAGGGTGGTGTTGGAGCGCTAGCAACAGCATCAGGTATGGCAGCAGTGACTTATACGATTTTGGCACTTGCCCACGCAGGTGACCATGTAGTAGCGGCATCAACTATTTACGGTGGGACCTTTAACCTCTTGAAAGAAACCCTTCCTCGTTATGGGATCACAACAACCTTTGTGGACGTGGATAATTTGGAGGAAGTAGAAGCAGCTATCAATGACAATACCAAGCTTGTTTTGATTGAAACCTTGGGCAACCCCTTGATTAACATTCCTGACTTGGAAAAATTGGCTGAGATTGCGCATAAACACCAGATTCCACTTGTTTCGGATAATACCTTTGCCACACCTTACTTGATTAATGTCTTTTCTCACGGTGTAGATATTGCCATTCACTCTGCGACTAAGTTTATCGGTGGACATGGTACAACTATTGGAGGAGTGATTGTTGACAGCGGTCGTTTTGACTGGGCGGCTTCAGGAAAATTCCCTCAATTTGTTGAGGAAGACCCAAGTTACCACAATTTGAGCTATACTCGTGATGTGGGTGCAGCAGCCTTTATTATCGCTGTTCGTGTTCAATTGCTTCGTGATACAGGTGCGGCCTTGTCGCCATTTAATGCATTCTTGTTACTTCAAGGACTTGAAACCCTTTCACTTCGTGTGGAACGCCATGTGCAAAATGCAGAGAAAATTGTTGATTTCCTTGTCAACCATCCTAAGGTAGAAAAAGTCAACTATCCAAAATTGGCTGATAGTCCTTATCATGCCTTGGCTGAGAAATATTTGCCAAAAGGTGTGGGTTCAATCTTTACCTTCCATGTCAAAGGTGGCGAGGCAGAAGCCCGCAAGGTAATTGATAATTTAGAAATCTTTTCTGACCTAGCAAACGTGGCAGATGCTAAATCGCTTGTTGTTCATCCAGCCACAACCACTCACGGTCAATTGTCAGAAAAAGATCTAGAAGCAGCAGGTGTCACACCAAATCAAATTCGTTTGTCAATCGGTCTTGAAAATGTAGAAGATTTGATTGAAGACTTGCGCTTGGCCTTGGAAAAAATTTAAAGTAAAAGATATAAACAGTGGGTTTTGACTCACTGTTTTTGATTTTCCCTCAGGCATGATATAATGGATAAAGAAGTCTAGAAAGAGGAACGATATGAACGAAATCAAATGCCCCAACTGTGGGGAAGTCTTTACAGTAAATGAAAGCCAGTATGCCGAACTCTTGTCCCAAGTAAGAACGGCAGAGTTTGATAAGGAATTGCACGATCGCATGAAGCAGGAACTGGCCTTGGCTGAGCAAAAGGCCATGAATGAGCAACAGTCTAAACTAGCTCAAAAAGATCAAGAAATTGCGCAATTACAGAGTCAAATCCAAAACTTTGATACAGAGAAAGAGTTGGCCAAGAAAGAGGTTGAACAGACAAGCTATCAGGCTCTCTTGGCTAAGGACAAGGAAGTGCAGGCCTTGGAAAACCAATTGGCCACCTTGCGTTTAGAACATGAAAATCAACTGCAAAAGACCCTTTCTGACCTTGAAAAAGAACGAGATCAGGTCAAAAATCAACTCCTCTTGCAAGAAAAGGAAAATGAGTTATCTTTGGCTTCTGTTAAGCAGAATTACGAAGCCCAGCTTAAAGCAGCTAGTGAACAAGTCGAATTTTACAAGAACTTTAAGGCTCAACAATCTACAAAAGCGATTGGGGAAAGCTTGGAACAGTATGCAGAGAGTGAGTTTAACAAGGTCCGTAGTTTTGCCTTTCCAAATGCCTACTTTGAGAAGGATAACAAGGTTTCTGCACGTGGGTCTAAGGGGGACTTTATTTTCCGTGAATGTGATGAAAATGGAGTGGAAATTGTTTCCATCATGTTTGAGATGAAGAATGAAGCGGACGGCACAGAGAAGAAGCACAAGAATGCAGATTTCTATAAGGAATTGGACAAGGATCGTCGTGAAAAGAATTGCGAATATGCTGTTTTGGTGACCATGCTTGAGGCAGATAACGACTACTTTAATACAGGGATTGTTGACGTCAGCCACGAGTATGAAAAGATGTATGTGGTTCGTCCTCAGTTCTTTATCCAGTTGATTGGTCTCTTGAGAAATGCGGCTCTTAATTCTCTAAAATATAAACAGGAGTTGGCACTTGTCCGTGAACAAAATATTGATATTACCCACTTTGAGGAAGATTTGGACGCCTTTAAACTAGCCTTTGCTAAGAACTACAATTCAGCTTCAACCAACTTTGGTAAAGCTATTGATGAAATCGACAAGGCCATCAAACGCATGGAAGAGGTCAAAAAGTTCCTAACCACATCCGAAAACCAACTCCGACTGGCGAATAATAAGCTGGAAGATGTTTCAGTAAAAAAATTAACTCGAAAAAATCCAACCATGAAAGCGAAGTTTGAAGCACTGAAGGGGGAGTGAGAAAGCAAAAATGAACGGTATTATCAACTTAAAAAAAGAAGCGGGGATGACCTCGCATGATGCGGTTTTTAAACTGCGTAAGATTTTGGGAACCAAGAAGATTGGTCATGGTGGGACCTTGGATCCGGATGTAGTGGGTGTTTTGCCCATTGCGGTTGGCAAGGCGACCCGCATGGTCGAATTTATGCAGGATGAGGGTAAGGTCTATGAGGGAGAAATTACTCTTGGTTATTCAACGACGACCGAGGATGCCAGTGGGGAAGTGGTCACAGAGACACCCGTTCTGTCGCCCTTAGATGAAACCATTGTCGATCAAGCCATTGCGAGCTTAACTGGTCCTATTACTCAGATTCCGCCTATGTATTCGGCTGTCAAGGTCAATGGTCGTAAGCTCTATGAGTATGCGCGTGCTGGTCAGGAAGTGGAGCGTCCAGAACGTCAGGTGACCATTTATCAATTTGATCGAACAAGTCCGATTTCTTATGAGGGTCATCTTGCACGCTTTACTTTTCGTGTGAAATGCAGTAAGGGAACTTATATTCGTACCTTGTCTGTTGACTTGGGAGAAAAATTGGGTTACGCGGCCCATATGTCCCATTTGACTCGGACTAGTGCAGCAGGGTTACAGTTAGATGATGCCTTGACTTTGAAAGAAATTGCTGAAAGAGTTGAGGCTGGTCAATTAGATTTTCTCCATCCTCTAGAGATTGGGACAGGTGACCTTGTCAAAGTTTTCCTCAGTCCAGAAGAGGCTACAGAAGTTCGCTTTGGTCGTTTTATTGAGTTAGAACAGTCGGATAAGGAATTAGCTGCCTTTGAAGATGATAAATTGCTAGCCATTCTAGAAAAACGTGACAATCTCTACAAGCCAAGAAAGGTTTTTAGCTAGTCTAACTGGGTGTAGGGAGTATTGTTGGTAAATTCCCAAACTAACTTCCACCACTAATCCAAGTGGAAGTTAATCTGATA
>CAUTUU010000054.1:0-10458 GCA_963541545.1 uncultured bacterium
TAACGATTTGTTCCTTACCACCTTTTAGCTTTTCAATCTCAGTCTTGGAACGAACGACCACGCGCCCTTTCCCAGTTTCGTAAGCCTTCTTGATTTCATCACGCCCTTGGATAATTCCTCCAGTCGGGAAATCTGGTCCAGGCAAGAATTCCATGAGTTTGTCAACTTTTGCCGTTGGATGATCAATCATGTAAACCGCAGCATCAATGACTTCAGCCAAATTATGCGGTGGAATGTCTGTCGCATATCCAGCCGAAATCCCAGTCGAACCATTGACTAAGAGGTTGGGAAAGGCTGCTGGTAAGACAGTAGGTTCTTTCTCGGTATCGTCAAAGTTCCAAGCAAAAGGAACTGTCTTTTTCTCGATATCCTGAAGAAGGTAGCCTGCAATCTCAGACAAACGCGCCTCAGTATAACGCATAGCCGCAGGCGGATCTCCGTCCATAGAACCGTTATTACCGTGCATTTCAACTAGAATCTCACGATTTTTCCAGTCCTGTGACATACGAACCATGGCATCATAGATAGAACTGTCACCGTGTGGGTGGAAATTCCCCATGATGTTCCCGACAGACTTGGCCGACTTACGGTAGCTCTTGTCAAAGGTATTGCCATCCTTATTCATAGAATAAAGAATACGGCGCTGAACCGGCTTCAATCCATCCCGAATGTCTGGCAAAGCCCGGTCTTGAATGATGTACTTGGAGTAGCGACCAAAGCGCTCTCCCATGATGTCCTCTAGGGACATATTTTGAATGTTAGACATATTTTTCTCTTACTATTCTTATTATTATTTTATACTTTCACTTTAGCAGGATAAATAATCCTGCTAAAGTGAAAGTATTATTCCTATATAACCCCATCAAGAAATTCTTTAAATTTTTGAATATCAGCTTGAAAAGTATCTTCCTGTATATCGTCTAACATATCATTTGCTTCTTTAAGTGATTCATAAATTTCATTTAAGTAATAAATATCATATTTTTCCTCACTAGAATACAATTCTTCAATTTGATCAACATACATTGATAAAATAGGGGCTATTTGTCCTTTATGAAAAGTAAACTGTTGATAATCTGTATGGTTTTTTAATTTTTCAAGATTTTTGCTATAACCTTGAATATCTTTTATATATTTCCCCTCTATTATTTCTGAATAATGGATATTTAAATATTCGACAAAGCGAAGTGCATCAGTGTATTCAATACCTTCTGTATGTATATTCCCATGAGCATAATCATGTCTAGCTTGAATTAAACTTATATATGCATTCTTATAGGTATCCGTTATTTTGGGAAGATAAAGTTTAAAATTAGAATCAAAAATTTTCAATTCCGATTTTATCCTATCTAAATCAGGTGTAATAGGATGTGATTCAGGAGGAATCTGTTTTAAAATAAATTTATCTTTAAAACTTTGAGTTTCCTCTTCAAAATCAACTTCCAGTAATTTATATATCGTATCTTTTAATAGTTGCTCAGATAAAGAATAGATAGCAACAACTAATGAACTTCCTAAATTATTTAATAAAGAATCCGATATAGTGATAAAACTAGATGCCTGAGTAGAAAGTTGTTTTAACTGATTGTAGCTTGCAATAGAATTTTCTATATTCTCAATACGTTCCTGATACGAAAAATTATACTCCATCAACAATCTCCTTAGTCGCAGCAATTTTTTTATCAGCCCAGATAACTAAATCCTTGATAACTAATTTCTCCACTGCTCGAATAAAGTCAGACATAAATGTATAGTCGATTTGTCCATTTTGAATTGGAAGTTGAATCTCTGTTTCTTTTAACCCAATTTTGGTAGCCTTGGCATTATAATTAAATCTCTTCTCAATAACTTTTTTTATTGCAGTCATTAAGTAGAATGCCGTATATTTGTCCAATTTCTCTGATTGTAGAACACTTGTTGCACCATGTCCATCTTTTAGATAAAATGGTGACTCTAAATAGACAATATTTTGATTATTAGAATGAATTAAAATTGTTGGTCTTCCATCTGGATTATTTAGAACCTCTCTTCTCAAATTGTGATAAGAAATAATACCATTATTAATTATTGCCTGTCCATAGAAAGGATATTTATTTTCGCTTTCATCGGATAATTCATCTAATTTTAACGGATTTAACTCTTTAATTCCAGAACACCATTTCAATACATCTTGCAATTTGAAATAAGCATAGTCCTCCGACTCCTCTACTCTACTCTTAGTATCGGAAAGTTTTGCAAACTTGTCAAGTACTTTTTCATCATTTTTTGTAAGATGATAATCTCTGAGATTTGTTACAGTTAGATAAGCCTCGAGCGTCTCGATGCGTTCAGCCTCGAGCGCTTTGATGTAGTTTTCCATATATTTGAATGCTATCTTATTGTTGTGGTAGGGTATGGTGACTAAAATCTCTTTTGCCTTATCTCTATTAAATTTGTTTCCGTAGTCAAATTTCCCTTTTGTAGCAGTTCTAAAGCATATTACAAAATACAGCAAACTGTACTTATTCCACTCTTCATATGGAAACATTCCCTGCACATGCGAATAGCCTATAAAATCATTTGGTTGATAAAAAATACTATCCGATGTAGTTGTATCAGAAAAAGTAATCATATTTCCTCGTTCTGTAGGTTCTAAATCAACAAAACCCCCAATTCCATTATTTTGACTGGAATTAACTACAACTGGTACTGAACCATAATTAGCAAACAGTTTCTGATTTGTTAGACCATAATTTTTAGTGGGACGAATATGAAACAATTTTCCCACTTTGACTTCTCTCCACTCGCCCCCACTTGCTTCAAATTCCTCCTCCAGTTTTTGAAGGCGAGGGCTTAGGATTTTTTTGAGCTATCTTCTCCCTTACTTTTCAGGAGTTGTTCCACTTCCCAAGCTAAGTAGTCGGCAACAGTCTTTTTAAAATCGTCCAAGGTCGGTTTGGTATCAATGACTTGGTGCTGTTCAAAGTTCCAATCATTACCCTTGTCAGTGATAAAGTCCTCAATAAAGATAGCATCTAAATCCCAAAGTTCTTTACTCACTTCCGCTCTCTTTCCAGCCTTATAAATTTTAATCACATCTTGGTAACGCTGGATAGGATTATCAACCTCTGAAATACCTCGCTTAGCACGTTTAAAACCGTCATTTCTAAAGTCAATAAATTTAACCGTCTGGTCATAATCGTGTGCCTCATGAGCCTTAAAAATGTAGATAGAAGTCTGGACCCCTGCCATGGGAACAAAAAGATCCACGGGCATTTTGATAGAAGCAAGTAGGGTATGCTTTTTCAAAATAGCTTTAGCTGTCTTTATCGCCTTACCAGAACCAGCACTATCTTGAATGATAATAGCACCTAGACCACCACGCTCCATCTTATCCAAACCATAGGCTATAAAAGGAAGACCATTTTCTTCATAAGAGAAAGGGGGATTCAGCAAGACACGATTAGCTTTAAAATCCATAAACAGACTCTCAGGACGATTGAAGGCCGAACCTTTTTCAATTCGACTAGATCCATCACCACGAAGAATCATATTGGTTGTCGCTAATGTATACATCTCTGCATTAAGTTCTATTCCTAGCAGATTATCTTTCTTGAGCTTCGCAATCTCCTCGTTAGCTCGAGAAGTCCCCTTCCCAAAACTGGTATTTGCATGGTCTATCATCAACTCCATCGCTGAAATGAGGAAACCAGCTGAACCAGTCGCCAAATCCATAACCTTGCTCTCACTTGTTATCCCCAGAATTTGCGCCATCATTTTGGTAACGTAAGGAGGGGTCAGGACAATACCAATTTCTTTTCCATCTCCCAAAGCGTACTTGAGAAATTCGGAGTACATCTCCCCCATAATATCGATATGTCCCCCAAAACCATCAATAGATTTGAAAATATTCTCATAGATAAAAGTGAAGATTTGTTTGGTAACCGAGTTTTCCTTTTGAGGGAGGAGTTGGGCTACTTCTTTATCATTGGTGGTCAACTCGTCACGTTGGCTATCTTTGGAAATTTCCCCGAAAGAAGCCAACATGAGAGTTTTCTTGTCTTCATTGATTTCACGTTCATCTAGGAATGCCTTGATTTGATCAACAACTTTCTTACCATCACGCTTGGTTTCAGACTGCACACCTTTTAAATCGTCAGGTATTAAGCCATCATCAACCTTGTTTCCCTTACAATCTACGATATCCTGCATAGATAATAGCATACCAGACACATAAAGCACCCGTTGAGGAGCTGTGATGTTATGATTGTGCATCAATTTATTGAGCTTTTTAGCATAGCCTTGCAAGGTCGCTTGGCTATCAATCAGAATTTGGTGTTTTTCTTCTTCGCTCAAGACAGCATCTTTGTAGAAGGTCTCAAAGGTAGACTCATTTTCCAAAAAATCAAAAGTCGTAACCTTTGATAACTCTTTATAGGCATTAGGAGCAGAACCAAAGACATAATAAACTTTGATAGTCACATTTTCTTCGTTGTCACCAGCAACACCAACTGCAATGACTTCATGGTATTTACCACTATCAATAACTGCTCGCGCATAGTGCAAAGCCCCATTAACCGCAAAATCACTAATAGATTTATCATCAAACTTAATACCGTCCTTTGTTTGAGCTACCAGCTTAGATAAGTTGAGTTTGTCTTCAATCAAAATGGGAACTTGTTTATATTTTTCAATATGAAAATCCGGCTTCCCAAAATTGGTCTTTGTTTGCGTCTTTGCCGCTCCCTTAAGCGCCTCTTTGAGATAATCACTCATAGCAGATTCTTCATTGTAATCCTGCAATTTTTTCAAACCAAGATTTTCAAACTGCTTTTTCACATAGTCGTTCACATCCGACTCTAATTTCCAGTTTATTAACATTCTAAATCCTTTTTTCATTTTACTGTTTATAAATTGACGAACAATGTCCGTCAAATACATTGAGAATAATCAATTCATATATGGTTATACCGCTTCATACTTTCTTCATTTTCAACCTTTTCTCAACATACTGAATCATCTTCTCAGCCACTTCCTTATCGTAGTCAAATCCCATTTTTTGAGCAAGGGACTGAGCTTCTTGGTGAAAAAGTTCCATCGTATCAAACAAAGACTCAGTGATTTTATCTATACTTGAAAAATCAAGCAAATCTGAGAAATCCTTTTCTTTCTCAGTGGGTAAATAGTTAAAAAGATATTTATAATTCTTACCGACGTCTACTGTTCCCTTATCACTTGCTACTTGCCAAGCTAAGACTTTCAAGAATTCTTGCTGACAAATACCGTAGAGATGGTCGGTCGCATAGATGACTTGATGGCGACAAATTCCTTTGACCACGTAGGCTGACACCCACCAAAATTCATTACAGGCTTTTTCAAAATCCGTTTCAGTAGCTGGGGTTATCCAGTAACGCTCTGGATTTGGGAAATAAGGTTCAAATAAATTTTCTGGATCTTCTAAAACAGTAAATCCTGCTTCACTGTCCACCCACTCTTGAATGTATTCTTTAGGGCAAAGAGTCAAATCAATGCGGTTACCATCTTCAAAGAGCATGAGATAGAGACGACGATTACCAAGACTAACTTCTTGCTCGATAATGCGTTTCCCGAAATAGGCCAACCAAGAAAGATCACTCGTCAGATTATCCAAATCATCCACAATATAGACCACGTCGTAGTCTTGAAATTCATCTTTTGGGACATTTGGGCAAGTCCGTGAACCAGACATGGCGACAGCTTTGACTTGTAAAGTTTTGGCTGTTTGTAAAATCACATCGAGCATTTCTGTTTCAGTTCTCATTTGTTTCCCCCTCTTTTTCTACAAGGTAACAGATTTATTATATCGAACAGTTTCTTAAGATTTAAAAAGTTAGAAAAACTATACAAGCTCTATAAAACTAAATTATCTAAAGATTTTCAATTATATACAAAAACAAGTAATTCTTCTCTAGCTATCTTTATTCTTAAAAAATCATCAATTATAAAATTAGTGCATTGAACATCGTCAAAGTTTGTCGAAAAATATTTTGATAAAGAGTTTACTGCTCTTAATAGTTTGTTAAAATAAGCTAAAACCAACGGCGGAACTTCTTCAGTATTCAGATAATTAATTTCTGATTCAATTAAATCCTCAATTGCTGCAAATATTTCACCTATTTCATCTTCAATAAATATTAGAAGATAAATTCTTTTTAAAATTAAAATCATTAATAGAATTCAAAAGTTTGTTATATTTCCATTCAAAATCATCTAGTGCTCTATATAATATTGAGAAATCACTTTGTAATTTTAATAGATTTGACTTCCTTGAATGTCGAGCCATTTCTTTAAGTTCTCTTAAACTCTCTTCAATCTTTTTTTGAGTTTCAGATAGTTGCTTTTGTTGACTTGTCAGTTCTACTATATTTTTCGCGATTGAAGATTGAATAATTTCTAGCTTTTGTTGTCGTTCATCAATTTCTTTAGTATCTTTTTTTGAAATCCAAGTTGCGTAAATTATATGTATTAGAATTGAAAAACCACCTATACCTATTTAAATCCAATCAGTTGAATCAATCGCTTTAATCAATTCCTCAAACATTTCAACATTCATATTATAATCCTTGTAAATACTATGATTAAATTTAAAATATGGTTCATCAATAACCGAGTTGTTTAATTGTAGAAATTGACTGTATATATTTCTTGCTCTGATCGCTTTATAAAGTTTATAGTCATCATAATTTTTTAAATCTTTTAATGATTTTAGTTCATTTTTAACAATAATAATCAAAAATTTCTCCATACTCAATAACTTCTCTTTATATTTCTCACCACCATAATAATAGCATTTCTTTAATTTATCATAGCTTGATTCCTTTAAAAGCAATTGCTCTTGAAAAATATTTTGAGCTTTTTCATACATTTTTGAAAGAAGGTACGAATAAGAAGCTTCAAAAAAAGCTGTCTGAATAACTAATATTAAGCAAAGAATACCAATTAGCTTAACTTTATCTATATCAATACCGATTATAAATGTTACTATCGCAAGACTACTAAGAAGTAAACGATTTTCTTTCCCCATAAATTCTAGTTCAAAAACATCTTGAGTCTTTAATACAAGATAAAGAGATATGCAGGAACTAGCTGTCATTAAAGTAAAAATTAGCCAAAATAACCATATGTCATTACCAAAAGCTATTTGCAACTTGTATTCCGTAAATAAATTTTCGAAAAAGTTTAATATTCTATTGGGAATATTTGTATTTGAGATGCTTGCAATTATTATATCTCCCAAAATAAATATATTTATAAACGTTAAAATCGAAAATAAAATTTTTCGTAAGTATCTATTAAGTGACAATAAACTCACTATAAATGAATTGTAAGTATAAGACAATGACAACGATAATATAAAAATGGAACAGATTCCAATCAATAAATTATTAGGTGCATTCAGAGATACAATTATGGGAAATAAAACCACCATTATAACTGTCGCAAAAAAAGCTCTTTTAAGATAATTATTCTGTTTTGTTTTAGAACTAACATTTTTAAAAATGTATTCTTTGGTTTCTAGAATTTTCAAAGCATCGAGTCTTTCTTGAGCTTTCTTCTTTTGATTTTTATCATAGTCTAAATATAAAGTATTACATTTTTTTGTGAATCTGTTTAGTAGGTCTAATAGTTTTTTAAAAATCCACATTTGAAAACACCATCTCCCCAGTCTCCTCCAGCGTAAACTTAACATTATCCTCAATCCACTTGCGACGTGGTTCAACCTTGTCTCCCATGAGGACATTGACACGGCGTTCTGCGCGTGCTAGGTCTTCGATTGTGACACGGATGAGGGTGCGGGTTTCTGGGTTCATGGTTGTTTCCCAGAGTTGGTCCGCATTCATCTCACCAAGACCTTTGTAGCGTTGGAGAGTAGCGCCTTTACCAAACTGCTTACGGAGTTCTTCTAGCTCTCCGTCCGTCCAAGCATAGGCCACTTCTTCTTTCTTGCCTTTCCCTTTTGACATCTTGTAAAGAGGCGGAAGGGCAATATAGACATGTCCCGCCTCAACTAGCGGACGCATATAGCGGTAGAAAAATGTCAAGAGCAAGGTCTGGATATGAGCACCATCTGTATCCGCATCGGTCATGATAATGATCTTGTCATAGTTGGCATCTTCAATAGAGAAGTCTGCCCCAACACCTGCACCGATAGTATAAATCATGGTGTTGATTTCTTCATTTTTGAGGATATCCGCCATCTTGGCCTTGGCTGTATTGATAACCTTACCACGTAGAGGTAGAATAGCCTGGAACTTACGGTCACGACCTTGTTTGGCAGAACCACCGGCAGAGTCCCCCTCGACTAGATAGAGTTCATTCTTAGCAGGATTTTTAGATTGGGCTGGGGTCAATTTCCCAGACAACAAGCCCTTGTCCTTCTTGTTCTTCTTACCATTTCGGCTTTCATCACGCGCTTTACGAGCCGCTTCGCGAGCATCACGTGCCTTGATAGCCTTACGTATAAGGTTAGAAGCTAGTTCCCCATTTTCCATGAGGAAGAAAGTCAACTTATCAGCCACAATTCCATCCACAACAGGACGAGCAAGAGGGCTTCCTAGCTTGTCCTTGGTCTGACCCTCAAACTGCAAATGTTCTTCAGGGACTAGAATAGAGAGGACAGTCGCTAGTCCCTCACGGTAGTCTGAACCTTCTAGATTTTTATCTTTTTCCTTGAGAAGCCCCGTCTTACGTGCGTAGTCGTTCATAACCTTGGTAATGGCAGACTTGAGTCCTGTCTCGTGCGTACCACCATCTTTGGTGCGAACGTTATTGACAAAGGACAATATGTTATCTGAGAATCCATCATTGTACTGGAGGGCAACTTCTACTTGGAAACCATTATCTTCCCCTTCAAAGTACAGAACTGGTGTCAAGATTTCCTTGTCTTCGTTCAGATAAGAAACAAAGTCCTGCACCCCATTTTCATAATGGAACTCAATAGCTTCCTCTGTTCGCTTGTCTGTCAGGGACAAGGTTACATTTTTCAAGAGAAAGGCTGACTCATTGAGGCGTTCTGAGATGGTATTGTACTTGAAGTCTGTCGTAGAAAAGATGGTCGCGTCAGGCATAAAGGTAACTTTGGTACCTGTTTTAGACTTGGGTGCTGTACCGACTTTCTTCAAGGTAGTGACAGGTTTTCCACCATTTTCAAAACGTTGCTTGTAAACTGCACCATCACGGGTGATTTCAACTTCCAGCCAACTAGATAGAGCATTTACAACAGAAGAACCCACCCCGTGAAGACCACCGGATGTTTTGTAGCCACCCTGACCGAATTTCCCTCCGGCGTGGAGAATGGTAAAGATTACTTCAACCGTTGGGATTCCCATCGCGTGCATACCAGTTGGCATCCCACGTCCGTGGTCTTGCACAGTCAAACTCCCGTCTTTATTGATGGTGACATCAATACGGTCACCAAATCCAGACAAGGCCTCATCGACTGCATTGTCGACAATTTCCCAGACTAGGTGATGGAGACCTGCCCCATCAGTCGATCCGATATACATCCCTGGACGTTTTCGGACCGCATCCAACCCTTCTAGCACCTGAATGGCGTCATCATTATAATTGTTAATATTGATTTCCTTTTTTGACACAAGGAACCTCCTATTCGTTCATCTTTACTATTCTACAGGTTTTCCAAGGATTTTGCAAAATTTTTCTTTCTCCGATGTGACAATTTCAGAAGAGATTATCTGCCTTTCTTTCCCAATTCATGATATAATAGGAGTATGATTACAATAGTTTTATTAATCCTAGCCTATCTGCTGGGTTCGATTCCGTCTGGTCTCTGGATTGGACAAGTATTCTTTCAAATCAATCTGCGTGAACACGGTTCTGGAAATACTGGAACGACCAATACCTTCCGCATTTTAGGCAAGAAAGCTGGCATGGCAACCTTTGTCATTGACTTTTTTAAAGGAACCCTAGCAACGCTTCTTCCGATTATTTTTCATCTGCAAGGCGTTTCGCCTCTCATCTTTGGACTTTTGGCTGTCATTGGACACACCTTTCCTATCTTTGCAGAATTTAAGGGAGGTAAGGCTGTCGCAACCAGTGCTGGAGTGATTTTTGGATTTGCGCCTATCTTTTGTCTCTATCTAGCAGTTATTTTCTTTGGGACCCTCTATCTAGGCAGTATGATTTCACTTTCCAGTGTCACAGCATCGATTGCAGCCGTTATTGGAGTTCTACTCTTTCCACTTTTCGGTTTTATCCTGAGTAACTACGACCCTCTCTTCATCGCTATTATCCTAGCACTCGCTAGCTTGATTATCATTCGTCATAAAGATAATATCACACGCATCCAAAATAAAACTGAAAATTTGGTCCCTTGGGGATTAAACTTAACTCATCAACATCCTAAAAAATAAAACGCCAGTTCATTTTGTGGCTCATTGTCAACTGTAGTGGGTTGAAGAAAAGCTAAGCTCGAGAAAG